>JAEZAY010000412.1 GCA_023427575.1 Bacteroidota bacterium
GTGCAGGTCCGAGTGGCAAACTCCGCAAAATAAAATTTCAATTTCAACATCATGCGGCGTTGGATCTCGCGTTTCAATTGATTATGGCTTGAGGGGCGCATCGGCTGCCTGGTTGCCAAATGCTTTCACTTCTTTCGTTTGCGCGGTCACAGATTCCATAGCAATGTTTATTTATGGTAAAATCAATTAAATGCCGGAAGAAAATTATAGTGCCGGTACACGGCTTTCGCCTCTTTTTCAAGGAAGCAATCATTTGGGACGGTGATCTTGTGCAAATCTCCTGCCGCAGTTTATAACCGGCGAAGATCTATCATTCACTAATCCTGAAGTCATTGCTGTCCGGTTAATAATATTCAATTTACGTGAAAACTGTATCAACAGCTAAGTTACGAGCAGTCATTGTAAAGACCCCTTCCACTTTTTTTTGAAAAAAAGTGGAGCAAAAAAATCGGGCTCCGGAATAAGTCCTAAAAATTGAAACACCCGGCATAAGGGAATGTGCAAATGTGCTAATGTGCCAATGTGCAAATTCAAATCCGGACGTTATATGCTTTAGCTGTGGCTTGTTTTTATTTTACGCGGTCCGTTTCATTTTGCAAATTCGCACATTATCACATTATCAAATTATCATATTTCCACATTGGCACATTTGCACATTATCATTGCCGTCCGTTTCAATTTTCTTAACGGATTTCTTCCGAGGCCCGGGGAAATACATTTTACCCGGACACCAATGATCCTGAAGTTACACAATTAATGCATTTAATTTTTGCAGGATCGTTGACTACAAAACTCTATGGTTGCCATTAAAAGAAAAGTACTAAGCTTGCCCTGGCAAAAAATGGTGTACCCGGCGTAAAATGAATTTCGGAAACAGGAGCCGGTTCATCCTGCAGCCTGCTTTCTGTATCAAATTGGGTTTCTTTCCATTTCGAATCAAACAAATTTTGGATGGCAATCCCCAGTTCCCATTTTCGTTGGGTATAGTTCAGGGCCGCATCCGTAATAAAGTAGCCTTTTGCAAGAACCGAATTGTCTTCATTGGCCGGTCTGTCGGCCATATATCGATACCGCAGACTCCCATTCAAACCGGTTTTTTTCCGGTATGTTAATCCGCCGGCGCTTGAAAAACGCGGAGCCAGTGGCAGATAGCTCAGCTCTTTTTCAATTCCGGTTGCTCTCGGTTTTGCAAGGCTGAGATCCGCATCAGCGAAAAGATTTTTAAAGACCTCGTAGCGGGCCGAAAAATCAAAACCAAATCTCCTGGTTTGTCCGCCTGCTTCTACAACACCCTCGTCACCCACATAAATGAATTCCTGGTCAAGCCAGAGATACCATAGCGCCGTGTGGAGCATCAGCTTTTTCCCGATTTTAAATATTCCGCCCAGGTCGGATCCAAAAGCCGGCGGCAGTACTTTTTTGCCATTCTGCAATACTGCAACCCGGGTATCGTTGCTGTGAAATCCGCGGCCGTTCGACAGGTAAAGCCGGAGTTTATCATTCAGTTTATAATTCAGGTTCAACTTCGGGCTAAGGATGGTTGAATTGGCAGATAAAAGATTTCCGGCAAGGAGATCCTTGTACGAGTTTGAAAAATAGTCGGCACGTACTGCCCCACTAATATCGAGTTTACTGGTTAAGGAAAAACGCTGCGAAATGTATGCGCCCAGATTCAGTTCGTTGATATCTCCACGCATCAGATCACTCAGGGTTGTTAAACGGTCTTTGGTCCTCGTCAGTTCAATATCCCTGACCTGGTCGTAACGGAGTTGAACGCCCGCTTTTGTTTCCGTTTGAATTTCTCCAATAAAATATTCTTTCGTATAAGATCCGTTATAACCGAAAATATCCCGCTTTTCTTTTTGCCTGATCTGATCTCCATTAACCGGATCTTCTTTAAAAAAAGTAAAATTTGAATACAGTTCAAACTGGTAGCGGCTGTAAAATAATTGGTTATGAAAACTTCCGCCCTGGGGAAGATTGGTAAGAAGTTCGAGATTGGCATTATGCCTTGATGTTTTACCACCTTCTGTATCGTCGATAGCTCCATAAAACCCGATCAGGCCGTTTTCAATGGCCCGGTCCGGCACCTGACCCGAAGCATTCCATTTGCTGGAAAAAGAACTGAGCGTAGCCGTCAAGGTTGAATAGGGTCCGATTTCTCCATGGTATTTTAAAGTTCCGTTTAAGCGGGAAAAATTTTGCGGACTTTCAAAATAGCCGTCTGTGAACGAAGCTTCGCCGGCAAAGTAAAGACTTTGATTCAGCCTTTGGCGATCTGGTTTTAAAAGATTGATTCCGGTAATTCCTCTGAATGTATTAAAAGGCCCGCCTTCCAGTTTTGCAAAATTATTTTCCAGGTAATTTTTTGTTTTGAAACCAACATAGCCGGCGGTTGTAAAGTTTCCCTTATCCGCAAAATAAGGGCCTTTGTTAAAGTTTACTTTTTCGATGAGCTCAGGAATCACAAAATGAAGGTCCGCATATCCCTGACCGTGAGCATGGCTGACCATGTTCACCGGCATTCCGTCTACGGTTATATTTATATCGGTGCCATGATCCAGGTCGAAACCGCGCAGGAAGATCTGTTCTGCCTTGCCGCCGCCTGCATGCTGGCCAATAAACAGCCCTGGCACCATTCGAAGTACTTCCTGGGAATTGTTGATTGGCCGCAGATGTATGTCGAGATCGCTGATCGTTCTAAAAATGCCGCTGCCTGCATTCACCTGAACTTCTTCCAGACTGGAAATTTTGGGCTGCAGGTAGATAACAGCGAGATTATTTATCAGTGAAACGGTATCCAGGTTCACCGTTTTTGGTTCAAATCCTATTCTATTTATATATAAAAGAGATTTTCCCGCATTCATACCGGCAATTCGGACGAATCCATTTTCGTCTGCCGGGGCGTTTATGCCGTTGATTTCCATCTGAACAAAAGCATCCGGAACGGGAACCCTTGTTTCTGCATTAACAATATAAACTCCACGGATGGGATTCTGTGAAAATGCTCCGGTACCGGAAAAAATCAGGCAGAAAAAAAATATCCCCGCAGAAACCCGTCTGGCTGTACTCATTTGATTCATTTTGTCTTTGCAATACGTTTTATGCATTTAAAATTGGGACTGCAAAGCTATCCTAAAAAACCATCCGGCGAAAGCTGCTGATCTGCGATTCGGTCCAAATTCTACAATTTACCAGCTTCTATGGCCTGCGATAAAGCGTTCCAAATTGATATATGTCAATGGTTTTTATTGCCGCAAGGCAATTTAGAAGTCTTATTATAAGATTAGTTTTGTTTCAGAATTAAAAAATCATGAAACAGTTAAAAGGTGTACATCATGTTACTGCCATCACCAGCAGTGCAGAAAAAATATATCAGTATTTCACGGAAATTCTTGGGTTGCGGCTGGTAAAAAAGACCGTTAACCAGGATGATATCCAAACCTATCATTTATTCTTTGCCGACGATCGGGGAAATGCCGGAACTGATATGACTTTTTTTGATTTCCGCGGCATTCAGAAGGGCGTTCATGGAAACAATGAGATTGTAAAGACTTCTTTCCGCGTGCCCAATGATGAAGCGCTTGGTTATTGGCTGGAACGATTCAACCGTTTGAAGGTAACCCATACCGGCATTCAGGAACAATTCGGTAAAAAATCCATTTCTTTTGCTGATTTTGATGATCAGCAGTATCAGCTGATCTCAGACGAGCTGAATAAGGGAGTAAGTTCCGGAACCCCCTGGCAGAACGGACCCATACCATTGGAATATGCAATAACCGGTCTGGGGCCTGTTTTTCTTCGGGTTTCGAATCTGGAGGCTTTGAAAGCCATGCTTGAAAAAGTATTGCAGTTCAGAAAAACAGCAGTGGAGGGTGATTTTCATCTATTTGAAATGGGTGAAGGCGGAAATGGAGCTTCCGTTATTGTTGAACATAATTCCACCATGCCCGAAGCGAGGCAGGGCTTTGGTACCGTTCATCATGCCGCGTTCCGGGTTGCTGATATGGAAGAATTGAAGGAATGGATCGATTGGCTGAATCAGGTGCGGCTGCCAAATTCCGGATTTGTAGATCGTTTCTTTTTTCAATCGCTGTACGCAAGAGTTACCCCGAAAATTTTGTTTGAATTTGCGACTGATGGCCCCGGATTTATGGGCGATGAGCCATATGAAACATTGGGTGAAAAGCTGTCCCTGCCGCCATTCCTGGAGCCGCAGCGAGCTGAAATTGAAAGGGCGGTACGTCCGATTGATACGGTGAGAAGTACAAGGCAGTTTATCAAAGAGTAGTTTCAGGAATGCCGCAGCAAATGAGCTCTTTTTCGGGATCAGTTGATTGCGATGTAACGGGAATGAAAAATGTTGAATTATTAAAACGGATTTATGCATACAAAACAGGTCGTTCGGGCTGGAAAGGAACTTACTGCAAACAGCAGGGTGTTGATCCTCTTGCACGGCAGAGGTGCCAATGCGGAAGATATCTTATCGCTGAGTGCGCATTTGAATGTGAGTGAATATACGTTGCTGGCTCCACAGGCTACCAATAACACCTGGTATCCGTACTCCTTTATGATGCCCCCATCACAAAATGAACCCTGGCTTGGATCGGCTTTGAAGCTTGTAGGTGATTTGGTGGATGAGTTGCTGAGTATGGGAATTCCGTCGGACAAGATTTATTTCGCCGGCTTTTCGCAAGGTGCCTGTTTAACACTGGAATTTGTAACACGAAATGCAAGAAAATACGGGGGGGTGGCGGCATTCACTGGTGGGCTGATCGGAGATAAAATTTACAATGAGAACTACAAAGGTGATTTCCAGAATACGCCCATATTTGTCGGGTCCAGCGATCCGGATCCGCATATTCCGGTGTCGCGGATTTATGCAACGTCAAATATTTTAAGGGATATGAACGCAGACCTGACCGAAAAAATCTATGTTAATATGGGTCATACCATCAACCAGGATGAAATAGAACAGGTAAACCGCCTGATATTTAAAACCGCGGATAATTAGTTTATAATTGGGGTGATTCAGGATGGTATTGGCTGGATGAAATTTAAAATGATTATTATGAAGAAGTATAATACAGTGAGTGAAACTCTAAATAAATTGAAGGCTGAGGGATATGAACTAGACTTTAATCTGGCAATGGACTGCGTAGAATGTAAAGCACGAAAATTGAAATTATATCCGAGTGAATTTGTCATCGACAGTTACTACCGCTTCGAAGGCGCCAGCGACCCGGATGATAACGCCATTATTTATGCGATTTCATCGAAAGATGGACTTAAAGGTACCATACTGGATGCGTATGGTATTTATGCCGATAGCATAACTTCTGAAATGCTTGAAAGATTAAAGATAGACCGGGAAATGCCCTGATGAATTTCAAAAATCTTAACTTTAGTTCTGCGACGCATGGATATTATGATCAATGGTGTCCGGGTAATAATTTTACATTCACCCGAAACCTTTATCAATAATAAATTAGGAGCAGTCATTGTAAATGACCCCTTCCACTTTTTTTTAGAAAAAAAGTGGAGCAAAAAAATCGGGCCTCGGAATAAATCTTAAAAATTGAAACTCCCGGCTAAATAAAAACAAGTCACAGCGAAAGAATAAAGCCCAGCAGTGGTACGACTTACGGGCTACAGAACATTTCCGGGCTCTGGTAACAACTGTTTTTATTTTACGCCGTCCGTTTCAATTTTCT
>JAEZAY010000440.1 GCA_023427575.1 Bacteroidota bacterium
CGGAATATGAACGAGGTTTTTTCCGGTGTATCGCAGCTCGAATCCGTCGTTCGCGGGGACGTGATCAGCGGAAATCCCGAGTTTATCAAAAGCAAAGAGCAGAAAACAGCCGAGATCAGGCAAAAAATCAGCCGGGGTGATCGCCTGATTATTGACAACCCCGAAGTTCAGCAACTGTATAACAGGTAAAAACAGCATGTGATGGACAAGCTGCAATTCCAGGATTCGGTGGTTGCCACCGCCCATATTTCGCATGTGGCGGCCGAAAAAATGATTGCGGGCCTTTATGGTAAAAGGCAAACCGACTCCATTTTATCCATTGCACAGGAAATTATTGCCCTGGAAGATTCCCTGCTAACCGAGCGTATTCTCGAACATCAGAATGTTTCGAAAACCTCCATGGCGGCAAATATTGCGGGCGGAATTGTTTCACTGCTTGTGATCATACTAATCCTGGTTTTCCTGAACCGCGACATGATTCTACGCAAAAAGGCGGAAGAACACCTGATCCTCAATGAACAGAAGTACCGGGAAATCGTTGAAAACTCCCGGGCCGTCATGTACACGGCCGATATGAAAGGCGATTTTGTATATGTAAGTCCGCAGGCGGTTGCCCTAACCGGTTATACGCTCGAAGAACTGACGAACATGAGTTTCGTCGATCTGGTGGAAACAAGCCATATTCCTGAAGTAACTTCTTTTTATATCAATCAGGCTTCCAAAAGTCTGCCTGAATGCTTACTGGAATTTCCGGTAATCCAAAAAAATGGAAACCGGATCTGGGTAGAGCAGACCAGTGTACTGCTGTATACAAATAAAATGATTTCCGGTTTTCAGTGTGTGGTGAAAGATATTACCGAGCGCAAGCGGGTGGAAGCCGAACTGCTTGAAATGGAAGCGCAGAAAAATGAATACCAGTTTAAGATCAATGCCATTCTCGACAATACACCGATGATGATGTATGTAAAAGATCTTGAAGGCCGCTATACCCTTGCTAACAAAAAATTCCTTGACAGTTTTTCGATTTCGGAAACGGAAGTGATCGGGAAAACCATTTTTGATATTGCCGAGCCAAAACTGGCCGAACCTTATGCAGAGGGCGACCGCAAAGTGATTGAAACCGGAATGCCCTATGAAATGGAGCAAACGGTTGACCGCCCTGAAGGGAAAGCGCATATTCTAACCCTGAAATTTCCTCTATTCGATAAAGATCATCAGCTCTTCGCCGTTTGTGGCATCGGGCGTGATATTACCGAGATGGTTCGTAACCGGCAGGAGCTTATCCTGGCCCGTAAAAAAGCGGAACAGGCGGAACAGTTGCAGGAACAGTTTCTGGCCAATATGAGTCACGAAATCAGGACTCCGATGAACGGGATCATCGGTATGACCAACCTGCTCAGTGAAACCAGTTTAAACGAGCAGCAACTGGAGTTTGTAAACCTGATCCGCAATTCAGGCAATACATTGCTTGTTCTGATCAACGATATTCTCGACCTCTCCAAGATCAAGGCAGGTAAGCTGACCATCGAATCCATTCCGTTCGACCTGTACTCTTTGCTCAACAGGCTGCATCAGTCTGTCAGAATCCGGGCCGCTGAAAAAAATCTTGACCTGATCCTGAGCATTCATCCCAATGTTCCAAAAAACATAACGGGGGATCCGCACCGGCTTGAACAGATTTTATTGAACCTGCTAAGCAATGCCGTTAAGTTTACCGAAATGGGATATATCCGCATAGATGTATCCGTGGAATCAAGAGAAGGACAAAAAGCCAGTCTTCGGTTTTCCGTTACCGATACAGGTATCGGAATCCAGGAGAATATGATCCATCATGTATTTGAAAGCTTTGCGCAGGCGGGCTCTGATATCAGCCGGAAGTTCGGCGGATCGGGGTTGGGCTTGTCCATATCTAAAAAACTTGTGGACCTGCAGAAAGGTGAGTTTGATGTTAAAAGCCGTTATGGAAGCGGCTCTACTTTCAGCGTAAAAATTCCGTATCAGATCTCCGATTCAGGAAAAGACCTGCAGGTAAATAGTTCATCCAACAAGGTTTCGTCAAATATCTTCCCTTCAAAAAGAGTACTGATTGTTGAAGACAATGAAATAAACCAGCAGGTAATTTATCATCACCTGAAAAGAATGAGTATTGATGTATCGATTGCCAATAACGGTAAAATTGCTGTTGAACTGCTGGAAAAAGGAAATCAGTACGACCTGATTATTATGGACCTGCAAATGCCGGAAATGAACGGTTTTCAGGCCGCTGCATATATCCGGACCAAGCTTGAAGTTAATACGCCAATTGTGGCCATGACCGCCAGCGTTCTCCGCAATGAGAAGAAAAAATGTTTTGAAGTGGGCATGAATGATTACCTCACCAAACCATTTTCGCCGGAAGATCTTTCGGAACTTATGGACCGGTATCTTGGTGATAAGCCGATGGTAACCCTCGAGATGACTTCCGCTTCTTCAAATAAAGCCTATAATTTATCAATGCTTCGCGAAGTGGGTGAAGAAAATTTTATTACCCGGATCATCGAATTGTTTCTTACAAACACTCCGGCAATAATAAAAGATCTGAGGGAAGAAACGATTCAGGAGAACTGGCATGACGTGCTTACGCAGGCCAATAAATTAAAAAGCAGTGTGGGGGTAATGCAAATCGACTCCATGTTGCAGAACCTGCGGCGAATTGAAGAGCTGGCTTCCAAGAAAGAAGAGTCAGATCAACTGCTGACATTGATTGAAGAGCTCGACAATGATTTTTCGCTGCTGCAACCTATGCTGAAGGCGGAAATGCATTCGGCAAAAAAATCGCAGTGGAATTAGAGTGATCTCCACCCATCCACTAATGGCCGGATCGCAGAAACAATCAGAAAGATTTTTGCTGTCCGGCTTTGTTTTGTCAGGACATGCCGCCTTTTAAATACCTTCTGTTTTAAACAGTATTCCTCAAACTTTTCGATCTTCGTTGCATGCAATCCCGGAAATACAAATGGCATAAAATAGCGGAATCGGCAGTAGCAATTATCTTATCGGATAATAATATTGCTGTTTATGAAGCGGGTGGAAAGAAGTTTTGTATTGGAAAATTTCGCGATCATTTTTACGGATTTGCATTTAAATGTCCACATGCGGGCGGACGACTGGAAGATGGCTATATTGATGCCATCGGAAATGTAGTTTGTCCGGTTCACCGATACAAATTCAACCTTGCCAATGGCCGCAATAGCAGTGGTGAAGGATATTATCTAAAAACATACCCGATTGAAATTCGCGAAGACGGTGTTTATGTAGGTATTGAACACGGCATTTTTTCGTTTTAAAACATTTTTTCGGACGAATTATCTCATTGCCAACTCAATCCTTATGGTGAGATTGAGCCATGAATGCGAACGAACTGGCAGCGATCGTGGTTGATATTTGTTATAAGATTCATGTTCAACTGGGGCCAGGATTATTTGAATCAGTTTATGAGGAGATCTTGTGTTATGAATTGATGGATAGAAATGTTTTCTTCGAGCGGCAAAAGACAATGTCCCTGGTATATAAGCAAATAAAACTGGACGCCGGGTTCCGTGCTGATATCATTGTAGAGAATAAATTGCTGATTGAAGTGAAATCAATCGAAGCCCTAAATCCGGTGCATTTTAAACAGGTTAGAACCTATTTGCAGTTGTCGGGGATTAAGCTTGCCCTGCTGGTAAACTTTAACGTAAATCTAATCAAGGATGGTAT
>JAEZAY010000443.1 GCA_023427575.1 Bacteroidota bacterium
CGGGATCGGAGCCGATTCGATTCGACTGGAATAAAGGAATTCAAACCCATTTTTTTTAAACCGAAATCTGTAAGTTCACATTATCCCAAACATGCGGTATATTGCAGGAATATTTTTGATTTCCGAACAAAACCGCAACTGGTTTAAATCAATTTTAAAGCATTTTTTATGTTGGCAAAACAATGGCTGGATAATACCCGCAACATCATGAACCGCATTGAAGAAACCCAACTGGATTCTATCCGCAAGGCGGCTGAGATAATGGCCGATAGTATTGAGGCCGGCAGATGGGTTCATACCTTTGGCTGCGGTCATGCCACCATTCCGATTGAAGAAATGTATCCCCGTATTGGAGGTTTTGTCGGCTTTCATCCGATCGTAGAACTGCCCCTGACTTTTTTCACCAATATAACCGGGCAAATGGGCGTACATCAGTTCATTTTCCTGGAGCGGGTGGAAGGATATGGCGTTGAAATTATGAAGGGATATAATTTTGATTCCCGTGATACCATGTGGCTTTTTTCGCATTCAGGCATTAACAATGTAAATATTGATATCGCCATTGAAGCTAAAAAGAAAGGAATGAAAGTGGTCGTATTCGGATCTGCTGCAGAAGCCACCGGAAAACAGACCCGGCATTCAAGTGGTAAAAATATCTTTCAGCTTGCCGATATTGTGGTAGACAGTTGCGCTCCGTTAGAAGATGCTTCCGTACCTTTAAAGGGTCATCAGGATAAGATCGGTCCCGTTTCTACCATGGCTTTTATTACCTGTGTGTGGATGACGGTTACAACGGTGGCCGAAATTCTGGCCGACAGGGGTGTAAAACTGTTTATACATCCTTCTCATAATGTTTCCGGTGATGGTTCTTCCAAGCAAAGACTGGATGAAGCGCTGACTGAATACAAGCGCCGCATCGAAGGAGTTTAGCCGGTTGTAATTCCTATGAATCAATGGACAATTTATTTGCTGAGCTGGATGACCGGTTAACCGGCCATATCTACTATAACAAATCCGCTGTACACCAGGCTTTGTTGCGGGCTTATTCTACCGATGCCTCCGTTTACCAGGAGATGCCCGTTGCGGTAGCCATTCCTCAGAATCCGGAGGATATAAAACAATTGATTCATTTTGCCATCCGGAACCGCTTAACGCTGATTCCAAGGGCTGCCGGAACTTCGCTGGCCGGCCAGGTGGTGGGAAACGGCATTGTGGTCGATATCTCCAAACATTTTACCAAAATCCTGGAAGTAAATACCAGGGAGAAATGGGTTCGGGTTGAACCCGGCGTGATCCGGGACGATCTGAATGTTTATCTGCGTCCTTATGGCCTCATGTTCGGACCAGAAACTTCTACGGCCAACCGCGCCATGGTGGGGGGAATGGTTGGAAATAATTCCTGTGGCCTGCATTCCATCGTATGGGGCTCGGTACGCGACCATCTGTTGGAAGCAAAGGTTATTCTAAGCGATGGTTCCGAAACCTGTTTTAAATCCTCGCTGCTAACGCAGCACGATGATGAAAATAATTTTCGCCGGCAAATTCAGAATGGATTGCTTAAAATCCTTTCAGACGAAAAAAACCGGGACCTGATACGCGAAAACTTTCCCAAAAGTTCGGTTTCCCGCCGCAATAGCGGTTATGCGCTCGATGCCCTGATGCATGATTCGGTAGGAAAACAAAGCTCCGAACCGGTTAATATCTGCAAACTGATTGCGGGTTCTGAAGGAACACTGGCCTTTGTAACCGAAGTTAAATTGCAGTTACTGGATCTTCCGCCGGATGGAAAAGCGCTGGTGTGCATTCACTGCGTTTCGCTGCAGGAAGCCATGCATGCAAATCTGATCGCGCTTAAACACCAGCCAATGGCTTCCGAACTGGTAGATAAATTCATTCTGGATTTCACCATCGGCCATCCGGAGTACCATAAGAACCGTTTTTTCATTGAAGGGGATCCGGCCGCGATCCTGATGGTTGAATTTATGGCAGCCACCACAGCCAGTGCAATGGAAAAAGCAAATGAACTCATCCGGTCGCTCAGAACGGAAAATATCGGCTATTCATATCCGGTATTAACAGACGAAGAAACAAAAGCCGGTTGGGATGTGCGGAAAGCCGGCCTTGGCCTTTTGCGAAACATCGCCGGTGAAAAACAGCCTGTAAATCTGATTGAGGATTGCGCTGTGGCTCCTGAAGATCTTCCGGCTTATATGAACGATATTGAACAATTGCTTAAAGCCAATGAGGTTCAGGCTTCCTATTATGCACATGCCGGTGCGGGCGAAATTCATGTGGAACCAATTCTCGATCTGCGCTCGGAGGAAGGCCGCTTTCTATTCCGGAACATTCTGGCCTCTACCGTTAAACTGGTAAAAAAATACCGGGGCTCATTGTCCGGAGAACATGGCGATGGCCGGCTTAGAGGGGAATTTATTCCGGAAATTATGGGCGCCGATACATATGCTCTTTTTACCCAGGTGAAACAAATTTTCGATCCTCATAATATATTTAACGCCGGTAAAATAACAAACAGTCCGGCTATGGATACCGGATTCAGGGTTGAAAAATCTAAACCCCGGGAAGAGCTGAAAACCATCTTCGATTTTTCTGCCAATGGCGGTATCCTTAAACTGGCCGAAAAATGTTCCGGTTCCGGCGACTGCCGTAAAACAGAACTTAGCGGCGGCACAATGTGTCCCAGCTTTATGGCTACCCGGCTGGAAAAAGACAGCACCCGCGCCCGCGCCAATGTACTAAGGCAGTTTTTGGCGAATGAACATGGAGCCAGGGCATTTCACCATGAAGAAATAAAAGAGGTGATGGATCTTTGCCTCAGTTGTAAAGCCTGCAAAAGCGAATGTCCTTCACAGGTGGATGTTGCCAAGATGAAAGCCGAATTCCTGCAGCACTATTATGATCAGAAAGGTGTGCCTTTTCGGGCCAGACTGATTGCAGGTTTTGCAGCACAGATGAAACTCGCCTCTATCTCGCCGGCATTGTTCAATTCGGTGTATTCCAATCCGGCCCTGCGCAAAATGGCCAACAAAGCCGTGGGATTTCATCCGGAAAGAACCATGCCTTTACTGGCAACCACCACAGTTCAAACCTGGTTTAAAAAAAGGAAGGATAAAAACCGGAATGCGCAAAAGAAGGTGCTTCTCTTCTGTGACGAGTTCACAAATTACAATGATGCCGAAATTGGGCGGAAGGCCATATTGTTACTGGAGGCCCTGGGCTATCAGGTAAGTATACCCGAACATCTGGAAAGTGGCAGGGCCGCGCTCTCAAAAGGACTGCTCCGGAAGGCGCGGGCCATTATAAACAGGAACATTCTTCTTCTGGCCGGTAAAATTAGTGCTGAATCGCCGCTTATCGGAATAGTACCTTCTGCAATCCTGGGTTTCCGCGATGAATACCGCGATCTCGCGGATCCTGAAAACGTGGAGAATGCCCG
>JAEZAY010000456.1 GCA_023427575.1 Bacteroidota bacterium
TTTAAAGTGCTGATCGATAAAAAGGAGGCTGGCCGATACATCGGAAGAACCGAATTCGACAGTGTGGAAGTGGATAATGAAGTGATCGTTTCATCCCCCAGGCCTTTAGTGATCGGCGATTTTGTGAATGTACGAATTACCCGGGCTTACGACTATGATCTGGAAGGCGAACTCGTTTCCTGATTTAAATATTTAATAAGCTCCTTTTTTCTACCATTCTAATTTCGGTTTCTTATGACCGGAAATTAAGCGTTAATAAGACCATATCCTGTTAACTGAATTCGGTTTGCACGTACCAACCGCTTGTTTCAATTCCGCTTCTCTTCGTCTGTTTCATATACTTTCCCTAAATTGAAGCTCTAAAATTCATTTGCATGAATTACAGAGATCATACGTTGCAGGAAATCGATCAGGTAATGCAAAAAGCCTGGGAAGCATTTCTGGTATATCGAAAAATCAGCTTGCTGGAAAGAGCTGATTTTATGCGAATGATAGCCTCCGAGATAGAAGGTCTTGGCGATGAATTGATCGAAGTGGCGGCAGCGGAAACCCACCTGAAAGATGCCAGGCTTCGGTCGGAAAGAGCAAGAACACTGATGCAGTTAAGGAGTTATGGCGCTGCCGCTGAAAAAGGGGATTGGCTGGAAGCAAGAATTGATCATGCTGATAACGAACGGAATCCACCCAAACCCGAGATCCGCAAAATGCTGATTCCACTCGGGCCCGTCGTTGTTTTTGGCGCCAGTAATTTTCCTTTCGCATATTCAACTGCCGGCGGCGATACTGCATGCGCTTTTGCCGCGGGATGCCCGGTAATCGTAAAAGCGCATCCTGCGCATGTGCAAACATCCACGCTGGTTGCCGGCGCCATCGGCCGGGCGGTGCAGAAATCCGGGTTGCCGGACGCCGTATTTACGCATGTATATGGACAAAGTACCGAAGTTGGAAAAGCGCTTGTTATGAACCGTTATACCAAAGCTGTGGGTTTCACCGGTTCATTTCAGGGCGGCAAGGCCTTGTTTGATTGGGCAAATGGGCGGGAAGAGCCAATTCCCGTTTTTGCAGAGATGGGCAGCATAAATCCCGTATTCCTCCTTCCTGAAAAATTAAAATCATCGGCCGCATCGGTTGCTGAAATGTATGCTGCCTCCATAACACTTGGAGCGGGACAGTTCTGTACAAATCCGGGAATTATCTTCGGCATTGAAGGAGAGGACCTGGATGTTTTTGTTAATGAGCTGGCTCAGCGGATCCGCCGGTCGAGCCCCGAAAAAATGCTCCATACCGGGATAGCAAAAAACTATGCCTCTAAAAAAAAGGAACTGTTTGAAAACGGAGCGGCAGAAGAAATAGCGGTGGCTGAAGAAAAAGCAGAAGATGAATTAGTGGGCTCAGCGACCATTGCCTCGGCAAGCGCAAAAGCTTTTCTGCAAAATCCTTTATTGCATCACGAAGTATTCGGTCCCTATTCGCTGATCATCCGCTGCCGGGATCTGGAAGAAATGAATGCAGCCGCCAGAGCCAGCGCAGGTCAGCTGACGGCTACCCTGATGGCAACGGAAAAAGACATCCTGCAGAACCAGGAACTGGTTGAATCGGTAAAAAATATTTGCGGACGTTTGATAATGAACAGTGTTCCAACGGGAGTGGAAGTCTGTTTATCCATGCATCACGGGGGCCCGTATCCGGCAACTACCGACAGCCGGTTTACATCGGTGGGCGCCGATGGGATAAAACGGTTTGCGCGGCCACTAAGCTTTCAAAACTGGCCGGATTCTTTATTGCCTCCTGAGTTAAAAGAGTCAAATCCTCTGGCGATCTGGAGAACGGTAAACGGAGAACTTTCCAAATAAGTCCGGCGATATTATCTTAAAATATAATTCCGACCGCTTCATGCATAACAGTAAACAAACTTTATTATTCATCACGATTTCTTTTTTGCTGGCCTGTAACAGTGGCGATGCAGATAAAGACAGAAACGAATCAAAACAGGTAAACGTGGAAACAACATATACTATACAGGCCCCGGAAAAGATTGGCCAGTTTGAAGGCAAAGATGTTCTGAAATATACCCTTCAGAATAAAAATGGGATCAAAGTATCTGTAATGAATTATGGTGCAACGGTACTTTCAATTCTGGCTCCTGACAAAACGGGAAAACCAGGCGATATCGTGCTCGGCTTCGATAGTTTTGAAGAATACCTCCAGCGGGGAAATCCCTTTTTTGGGCCTGTGGTAGGCCGTTATGCCAACCGGATTGCCAAAGGAAAGTTTACGCTGGATGGCAAAACCTATACGCTGGCAACCAACAACAACGGAAACAGTTTGCACGGGGGTACAAAAGGCTTTGATAAACGGATCTGGGAGGCTGAAGTGCAGCCGGGCGATACTTCGCTAAAACTTAGTTATACCAGTGCGGATGGGGAAGAAGGTTATCCTGGTACCGTTCAGGTGCAAGTTGTTTATACCCTTACGGAAAACAATGAACTGCGGATCGATTATACGGCAAGTTCTGATAAAGCCACACCCATAAATCTGACCAATCACAGTTATTTTAATCTGTCGGCCGGCGCCGACTCCACCATATTGGGTCATGTAGTGATGATCGATGCCGACCGGTTTACCGAAGTGGATAATGCGCTGATACCTACCGGAAGGCTTGCAAATGTAAAAGGCACCGCCATGGACTTTAATGTTCCTTCAAAACCCGGTGATCAGATAGCCAATGTTGCAGGTGGGTTCGACCATAATTATGTACTGAACAAAAAAGGCGATTCTTTGCAACTGGCCGCTTCTGTTCATGAGCCGGAATCGGGACGATATATGGAAGTTTACACTACCCAGCCAGGCGTTCAGTTCTATACCGGAAATTTTCTGGATGGATCACTGAAAGGAAAAGGGGGAATCAGTTATGTAAAGAATGCAGGACTTTGCCTTGAAACGCAGCATTTTCCCGATTCGCCCAATCAGCCTACATTTCCCAATACAATCCTGCGACCCGGCGATACATTCAAACAATCGACGGTGTATAAATTTTCTGCCAAATAGAAATTGTGGAACTGCATTGTGCGTCTGAAGTTTCCGAACCCATGCGTAGTGCCCGGCCAGTATTAAAATGCGGGTAGACAATGGATGGTCGACAAGCACAACGACCTTCTCCGATTAAAAATCATTTGCTTTTCAAAACAAAAACCGGGTCTTGATTCAACTACAGATCCGGTTTTTACTTTATTGCCATTTGAACGC
>JAEZAY010000021.1 GCA_023427575.1 Bacteroidota bacterium
AACCAGAAACTCAGCAATCATTTAAGCAGGTACAAATCGAAAGATGAAGCCGTTTTACGCGATCTGCTTGAATCCAGGCTACAGATCTCCGCTTCGGTAAAAACTGCGGCAGTGGCAATTGAAACCCTGCAGCCCGGCCTGCAGCAAGCGGAAACTCCGGAGCAGCTTTTTTTTAAATCGCTGGAGCTGATAACAGAATCACTGCAGCAGTTGGGGTCAAAAGATTTCAGCAGCAACGAAAAAATTCAGAAACGGATTTTATTTTCTTTTGCCGAAGAGAAAATGGCGGATCTGTCCACTGCCTTAAATCAGGTCCGGAAACTGCTCGCCGTCAATTTTGCCCTGAAAGAAGCCGAAATAAAAAAGCTGGACGCTTCATTAAAAGCGATTACCCGATTTTTTAAGGAATCAGAGAAAAATATCGGCAAGCTCAACTCGGCTTATAAACTGGCAGAATATAATACCCGGCTGGCCACGCTGCAAAAGAAGTTCAGCTTAATTCAAAACGAAATAGAAACAAAGTCGAAACTGAAAATGCGGATGCTGGATGAATTCAGCCGCACCGACGCGCGGGATCTTTTGGGCAGGGTCAGCGAGCTGCGTCGCTTTACCAATGAAGCAATTGACCAGCCGATTGTGAATGTGCAAACAGTGGAGTCGCTGCGGAAAGGGCTTCAAAAAAAACTGGTCGGGTTCACCGGTGAAATTCATAAACTGATTGAAGGAACCGATGAGGAATTTTCAGCCATCGCCAAAGCCTGGGATGAAGCCGATGCCAGTCTGCAAAAACTCGGAACCAAGATAGACAGCTTTCGAAAAAGACAGTTAAAAACCCGCAGTTCCGATAAGCCTGCGGAACCACTTGATATGGGTTTTCTCAGCGATTTTCAAGGTTTAAAATCACCGGCAAAATCTGCTTATGGACGTTTAACCAATTCCATTATAGAAAAAACAATTAGCAACTATACCGATTCGGTTAAAAGCCTGAATGAGTTAAATGAGCAGATAAGAGACAACAAGGGAAACCCTGAAAAGCTAAATATTTTATTCCGGGATCTCCGCGACCATTTTGCCAGCGCGTCCCGAGATCTAAGAATCCTCCCTCCTTCTTCTTATGCTGAGCTGAAAAGCTGGCAAAAACGCTGGAAGACACCATTCTGAAACTGGATAAAAAATCTGCGAAAGCCGCAGGCACCAATGAGCGAAGCCGCTCCCTTTCCGGAGCAGAGCTCATCGAAACAATTCATAAACTGATAGACGAAAAGTTTACTGATGCCCCCGGCGAACGCAAAACCGACCCGGGAAGAAACGCCCTGGCTTTCCTCACAAAAACCGCTACCGTTGACGAACTCTGGGTTCGGTTTTACCCCGACGATATAGCCATACATACGCATGAAGAAGCCCTCACCGAGGATGAAATCCAGCATGGTAAGGCGTACTGGACGGAGATACTTGCATCAGGAGAAGATTATGATCTGAAACTGGCGGCATGGCGGGCAGTTGTTACTTCATTCGGACCACAACGTGCGGCATGGATCGTAAAAACCATGCAGCCAAAGCCGGAGCATAAAGAAGATGCACGCAAAAAACTGGCATTAAAATCGGGACAGCTACCGGCACTGAACCAACAATTATCGGAAATGCATGCCCTGATCTCCGGAATCGCCGAACCGAAAAAGATGTTCGAAGTGCTGGGACAGGCATACCCCTTATTAAAAAAGATAGAAGCAGGACTGGCAAAAATGTCCAGTGCACATCAGTCAATTCTCCAAAAAACCCAGATCAGTTTACTGAAGATCCAATCCGATCTGAATGCGGTTATCAAAAATGCGGCAGCACTTACCGAAACAGAACGCCGCGAAATAGGAACCAGGGCAAATGTGTTAAAAGAGTTTGTCGATTCATTCAATACAACAGTAAAAAATTTTCAATCAGTAACCCGCTTAAATCCCCGGGATCTTGCCGGCGATGAAACATTGAAGTCCATTTTTCCGGTGGTTCCCGTTAAGAAAGAATCCTGGACCAGGGCACCGCATTCGCGGGTAATGCCCAATCATTTTGTTGTAATTACAAAACGAAACGGCGTGTACCGGCACATAAAAGTGAGTAAGCCACTGCCTGCGGATCAGCTTATTGTTGGTTTCGATCCGGCCAGCTTTACCAATAATACGTTCCAATATGATGAAGACGGCAATTTGTTGGTGGATGAAAACGTAAAATGGCTCACCGATTTTAGTGAAGCCGTAAACAAAGGAATGGCAGTCACCATTCCGCTGGATGATGAAGATCTTGAACAGGGCTTCGACAGCGTATATGTAATTGGCGTAAAAGATACCGACGCGGCAAAGGGAAAACAACTGATCGAAGATTTGATTAACAATCACCACTATATTCCCGAAGGCGCTTCCTTTCTGCCTGCAGGCACGCCCACCAATAATACCGAATCAGGCAGTTCCGGCTACCGCGACCTGGGAGAAGATGCCGCCATTAGTTTTGAGGTGGAAAGAAACAATGAGCTGCCTTTAACTGTTACGGACCCTACATTTCCGGCCGACAAGATCTTATTGGGAGAATCATTAGGCATCGACAGTTCGGTTTTCGATTTCCTGGATCATAGTAATGGAACTGAAATTTCCGAATCGCTGGTAATGAACAGAGCCTTATTCCATGCAACCATCGGGAATTATCTGGAAGAAGGTCTTGACTCATTGTTTACATTAGATAACATCAACCATACAAAGGCCTTTTTTAATGAATTTGTAACGGCCAGGGGTTATCTTCCCACACTGCGCGTGGGAACTCAGCCTTATGGAATTCTGCCGACCACTGCATTCTCACAGTTCAGTATAACCGCAAACGACGCGATCTTGCCGGAACTCACAAAAGAAGATTTCGAAAACCCGGCAACCATAAAAACCGAATTACAGCTTCGTTTTGAGATTCGTTTAAAAAACCTGCTGAACCTTCTCAACAGTCATTGGTCGGCTATACGTGCCAGTAAGGTATTATTTAGCGGCAACACCGATCCTAAAGATCCGCAGGCGCATTTTATGGAAATGCTTGGACTGAATGCCTGCTCGCAGGAATTGTATTATCGCTATGGGGTGAATGTGGCATCACGCCAGGGAAATGAAGAAATCAATATCAACTTTAACTCCGATGATCCCTGGGGCCCTGTACAGGTGGCCGAGTCTTTCCGAAATCAGATCTTCTCCGGCTATTTTTATAAATCGGATTTTTTTGAAGACGAACAACTGGATCTTTCGCCGGAACTGCAACTGAATCTTAAATACAGCCGTATCAGTAACCAGTTTGCAAAAGCAAGAGTATTTACTATGCGCCATTTACAGGATCAGGCCCAGATCCTGGGCCAATTGATTGATAACCGGGAACTGTCGGATCTTTTGGTAAGCGCTGCTAACCCGAATACGGGCACAGCTGAAGAAATGCTGGAAGCCAGGCAGGAGTTGCAAAATTACATTGACTGGCTGGTCGACCGAAATCCCTGGGACGTGCATGCTGAAAATAAATTTTCTACCATCACCGAAACGGGGCTGACAGAACGCATGAATTCAAAATCCCTGCTCTTTTTGTTATTACGACATTCCGTGCTAACGGCCTATGCGGATACCATTTTGAAGATCCTGGAATCTGAAAAACTGACGGACCAGAAAACCCGTAAAAAGATGGGCGCTCCGGCACATTATCATCAGCGTTTCGCCGGTTCCTTCACCTATGTTACTAAATGGACCTACCTGTTCAGCCAAATCAGCAAACTAAACTTTGTGCTTGGTTATACGATGGATACTTCCAATCCATTTTTTACTTACATGAATAGTTTGTCGGGCACCAGCAATGGTTTTCTGAACCGGTATCTTTCGCCTCAGCATCGTTTTGTTTTCACCAATTATAGCAATCACGCGAGCCACCAGCCCTTTGTAGATGAACTCAATAAAACCCGTGAGGCCATTCGTAAACTAAAAGATATTCCCACTTCAAGACTGAATCATTTGCTGGCCGAGCATATTGACCTTTGCACGTATCGGCTGGATGCATGGTTACTGGGAATGGTGAATAAAAGACTGAAACAACAAAGACAAAAAAACAGTTCCGGTTTGTTCATCGGCTCTTATGGCTGGGTTGAATCGTTGCGGAAGGGCGGAGCGCGGCAGGAGGTTAAAGACCTTCCCCCTGAGATCTGGAAAGCCGGAGACGCGCCAGTGTTTAAGGATGAAGACAATCTTGGATTTATTCATACTCCATCTTTAAATCATGCGATAACAGCAGCTATCTTACGCGCGGGCTTCAATGCCAATAAAGGAGTTGCAGAAGTGGAGAATCAAATGGCGGTAAACCTTTCTTCGGAACGGGTTCGCACCGCCCTGAATTTACTGAACGGAATCAGAAATGGGCAGGATGCGGCCACCTTGCTGGGCTACCAGTTTGAAAGAGGATTACATGAACGATATCTGCATATTCCGCTGGAACTGGATCAGTACATTTATGATTTCAGACAGGAGTTTCCGTTAAAGCTTCCGGTAAATGCTGATCTGGCTTTAGGCGAAGCAAGCCTGAACCATGTGGTGAACGGAATGGAACTGCTGGAAGCTGCCCAGGATTTTGTTGATACCAGGGGCGGACCTCCTAATAAGGGTGATAGCCTCTATCAAAGTCTTAAAGCTTTTGAAACCGATTGGTGGAACTCCATTGGAAATCAGAATCTGAAAACAGCCAGCGCCGCGAAACGCGATGCCATGCTTAAAGAAATTGACCGAATGGCGGACGCGTTCGATGGATTGGGTGATCTGTGTATTTCCGAAAGTGTTTACCAGGTTGCCAAAGGCAACCATATCCGCGCCGGCGCCATTATGGATAAGCTGGCAAAAGGAGATGTTCCTCATGAAATTGAAATTGCCGACACGCCCCGGACAGGAACCGTTGTCACCCATAAAATCGGTTTGTTTATTCCCACAATAAGCGGCATTGATAAAGCCCTGGCCAAAACCGGGTCCGGCTCTATCCCAATTTCCGGATCTGCGTTGAATACCGCGGTAGCAAATGCCCAGGCCGCCCCGGCCGGATGGACGGCTCCCTTCACGCCAAGAGCGCTGGCTGAACCTTCGCTGAACAAGTTTTTAGGCGACCTGATCGGCAATCCCGCCCATATCAAATGCCTGGTTGAATATAATCTCGGGGAAACCGTACATCGCCTTACGGTTACTCTTGCTGATCTGCAGGTGCAGGTTCTCGATGTTTTGCATTTGTTAGGAACAGGTCCGCTGGATGGAAGCTCCGAACTAAATGCCCGAATCGCGGCCTATGTCCGTAAAAACCTGAGCATTCCGGCAGGTTCAGAAGAAACACCCGATTCAGTTATCATTCAGATCCGATATACTGAAAGAGATGATAGTAGCTGGAGCGCCGCCGATTTTTCGTTTTATGAAAAAGCCGGCTGTATTCAGTCATTGCGAACCCTTGTCACGAATAGTGCGGCAATGGCAGCAGATGATCTTCTTATCCCCGGCGAAGAAGAAATCCCCGCCGATCAAGTTCGAAACCTGGATCTGGATGAACTTTTAATCCGGGTTACAAATCTGGAGGCCCGACTGAAAATTGTATCCGAATCCTTTGCTGAATTTTTCCGCGAAGAGATCAGTTTTGATAACGTTGAAGGTCATACGTTCACCAACGAACAGATCGATGAACTCAGAACGATACTGGCGCAGGCAGCGCCGTTTGGAATTCCGGGAACAGTAACGGATTCTGTTTCGAGCTATGGAGATGAGGTGGGAAATATTCTGCTGCAGGCTGCCGATGGGGCTTCCAGGGCCATTTCAATCCGGCTAAGCCAGGTAACGGCGGATATGCTGAACGCTAATAATTCCTCCTTATCTGTCGATACCAGAGTCAATTCTTTGAAAGAAGCCTCAAAAAAATTGCTGGGAAAAGGATTTGTTATCATTCCCGCTTTCAAAATCCGCAATGCAGTCGAACTGAATACCCAAATTGCTTTGCCCGGCAATAAAGGCGTTTTAAGAGAAGCCGGAACCTTCGTTATGGAAGAATGGTCGCAAAGTGTAGCCAGAGTGCGCGAACGTATGGCGGTATTGGATACGGTACAGATGTGGGTCGAAAATTTTAACGGCTCATTACCCGCCAGAAAAGTAGTACAATTTCCATTCGCGGTGGATACCGATGGTAAATCCACCGATCATTGGTTGGGTATCGCCTATCCCGAGCAATTTCAGCCACTGGAAGATAAACTTTCCCTGATCCTGATGAATGCGGATCAGATCCAGGCAAATCCGGATTCACCCAAAACCGCCCTTCTCATCGACGAATGGGTTGAGATCATTCCGAATACCACGGAAACTACGGGGATTACATTCAATTATGATCAACCCGATGCCAAAGCACCCAATAACCT
>JAEZAY010000030.1 GCA_023427575.1 Bacteroidota bacterium
AAAAAACAGTTTCCTTTACAAAACGAATAAATATTTAGTTGCCTTCTTGTCGGAAACTTAAGTAGATGCAGTTCGGATAGTTTTATTTTATTTTGCTGCAAAATCTGAACAATCAATAAGCAATTTGCCTGGATAGCCGGGGGCCTTCTTTTTGCCATTCTATGGGCTTCCGCCGCCGCGGCTACCCGGATCGGACTTTCGGAATCGCAGCCAATGGTACTTGCCATCGTACGGTTTGCCATTGCTTCCGCCATAATGCTTATCTACGCTCATGGAATCCGGAGAAGCCGTTTGCCTAAAGGTCGCGAATGGCGGCAACTGGCTATATACGGTTTGCTGAATATCTCGGTTTACCTTGGCTGTTATGTAGTGGCAATGCAAACGGTAACAGCCGGTATCGGTTCACTTGCCATCGCAACTACCCCGGTGTTTATGAGCTTTCTTTCCTTCTTTTTTTATAAAAAGAAAATTACCATGCAGGTAATTATGGCCATAATGATTTGCAGTGCCGGAGTTATCTGCAGTGCCTGGCCTCTGTTTGAGAACGCAACTGTTACTCCCTTCGGCTTAACGGTACTATTGATCGGGATGCTTTCGTATTCGGTGGCTGCTATTTATTATTCAAACCGGAAATGGAATCAATTGGATCTGTTTACCATTAATGGGTGGCAAACCCTGATCGGAGGCGTTTTTCTCTGGCCTTTGGCCCTGCTATGGTTCGACCGCTCGGAGAATAATCTGAATCCGAATTTCTGGCTTTCGGTTTTATGGCTTGCAATACCGGTCTCCATTTTTGCCGTTCAGCTTTGGCTATGGCTGTTAAAAGTCAATGCGATCAGGGCGGGCCTCTGGTTATTTTTATGTCCCCTGTTTGGCTTTATCATAGCGGCGCTGATCCTGAGTGAACCCCTGAGCTTATACACCCTGGCCGGGGTGATCCTGGTGCTTTCCGGTTTGTTTATTTCGCGTAACAACGCCTAAAATGAAAAAAGCCCCCGCCTGGGCCGGGAGCTTTGTATTAAATGAATTCCACCAGAAAACATATTTTTCATCTGGCCTGACAGCAATCCAAATTCAGGTTTCACCACGCTTAAATCTCATAATTATAAACATAGGATCTCGGTTCGTGGATGGTAAAATAGAATCGGGCAATCAGGAAACGGCATTTTCCACTTCGATGATATTAAAGGTTTTACTTCCGGAAGGAACCTTCCATTGCACTTTTTCCCCCTGGCGAAATCCCAGCAGGGCAGTGCCAATCGGAGCCATAATGGAAATATGGCGTTGTTTAATATCCGCCTTTTCCGGCAACACCAGCGTAAGTTCCATGATCTCATTTTTATTCTCTTCCTGAATTCTCACTTTTGAATTCAGTCTTACAACATCACTGGGAAATTTTTCTTTGGAGAAGACTTTTGCTTTTCCAAGTTCTTCCTGCAATTCTTCCATATTGCGACGATCGAAAGCAGATGCCGGTCTCTGGCCACGGATATAAGATACCAGGATCTCGTAATCATCTTTCCTGAGCAGTAGTTTGTTTTTAACTTTTTGCATTTTCTTTAATTTAATACGGTTTTATAATCACTGTTTAAGTATGGCTTGTTATTTCTGAAGAACAGCTCTTCAAAACTTCTTGATGTATGATCGGCAGTGCGAACGAAAAACCTGGATGGATCAACGCTTCGCACATTGTTGAATCCACAGGCTTCCATGATCTCGCGGGTTCCCACAATCGTGTTCTTATGATAGTTGTACACCCGAACTCCCTTATCAGCAGGATCAAGTGCCTTATACAATGCTGGATTCTGGGTGGCCACGCCAACAGGGCATCTGCCGCTGTCGCAGGTTAAAGCCTGAATACAACCAAGGGCGAACATCATTCCCCGCGCGCTGTAGCAGGAGGAGGCGCCCAATGCCAGCACTTTTAATACATCAAATCCGGTAACAATTTTACCGGCTGCAATGATGCTGATATCCTGAAGCAGGTGATGCTGTTCCAGTGTTTGCCGTACAAATACCAGGGCCTCATACAAAGGCATCCCGATATTGTCGGTGAATTCAAGAGGCGCCGCCCCGGTTCCGCCCTCCGCTCCATCCACGGTAATAAAGTCGGGAATGATGCCGGTGTTTTTGATGGCGTGGCAGATATCAATGAATTCGTTCTTATCGCCGATACAAAGTTTAAATCCTACCGGTTTACCACCCGATAGTTCGCGCATGGTTTGTAAAAACTCCAGCATGCCTTCGGCATGATCAAATTCCACATGCGAGGCCGGCGAATGCACGGTTGTATTGGGGGTTACCAGTCGAATGGCGGCAATTTCAGGGGTATTTTTGGCCGCAGGCAAAATCCCGCCATGACCAGGCTTGGCGCCCTGCGATAACTTAAGCTCAATCATTTTGATTTCCGGCCGACTGGCCGTTTTCCGGAATGCCAGGGAATCAAATCGCCCTTCGTTGTTGCGGCAACCAAAATAGCCGGTCCCAATCTGCCAGATCAGGTCAGCGCCATTCAAATGGTAATTGCTGATTCCACCTTCGCCGGTATTATGCGCGAAATTGCCCAGCTTTGCACCCCGGTTTAGTGCTTCGATCGCGGTTTTACTCAAAGCTCCATAACTCATGGCTCCGATGTTTAAAACACTGGAACGGTAAGGCTGAAGACACTGGTAGTTTCCGATATTCACCCGAAGATCATCTTCAGTAAGTTTTACCGGATAAATAGAATGAGCAACGAATTCATGTCCCGGAACATTGGGATCCGATTGCATACCAAATGCTACGGTTTGTTTTTCATTTTTGGCTCTTTGGTATATGATGGATCGCTGACGGCGGTTGAACGGTTTTCCGTCGAGATCGGATTCAAAAAAATATTGTCGTAGTTCCGGCCGGATTGATTCGAAGAAATAGCGCAGGTAACCAATCAGGGGATAATTTCTTAACAGGGCATGGCTTTTCTGAACCCGGTTGTACAGGGCAAGCAATAAAAGCGGCATTGTAACCAGCAATAGCCAGTACAGGTTTTCATTACCGGTATAAGCAAATCGTAAAATCAGCACATTGATCAGTGCCAGTATAAAAACGATCAAACCACTTGCGGATACGTTTTGTTTTGCAGACATAACAGGTAGCTTAAAATAAATGATCGGTCAAATTGGTAGAATTTGAATCAAACTTCCTGCAACGAAGCTCTTTTCGCTTCGTAAAAAAAATAATACTGATTGGAAATCAATGCAGTAAAGGGTTTTTGTTCCCTTTTAACAGTAAACTATACAGGAATTACAGGAGCGGAATCCCGAGGCCAGAAGAGTTGAAAGGCGCACGGGATTTACGTGTTAAAGTCCTTATATGTTGAAAAGAAATACAGTTTTTGACCCGAAGAAGAGCGGGCACAGGCATGCCATTTATGCGAAAACAACCGCAGTTGTTTTGCATGGGGAAATGAGATAATATTTAGGTGCAAGCCTGGCATGGGCACAAAGTTAATAAATTAAATCTGATCAAAAGGTTAAAAACCGCAGGCACGTTTGATCTGATCGTCATGACTGCGGGTTTGCTTGCTACAGATCTTAAAATACAAATTATTTCCGGATCGCCAACCTGACTTAAAACAAAAAGCCGCATTCCGGAAGGTAATATGATCCGGAATGCGGCTTTTATTTATTTAAACATGCCTTTGATGCTGTCCAGAACACCGCCGCCGCCGGATCCTCCACCCATAAACATCTTTTGCAGGTCCTGAAAATCCACATCGCCATCGCCATCAGCGTCCAGTTTCCCGCCGCCAAATTTGCTAAGCAGGGCCGCTATATTCAAACCGCCCGTTTTGCCGCCACTGAGCTGGTTAAAAATATCCTGGATATCAAATCCGTTATCAGAAGGATCAGTTGCCCGGGCGGCCAGGTCGCGCATGGTTCCGGGAACTACTTTTTCAGCAATCGAATTGGCTTCGGAATCTCCAAGGCCCAGGTTGGATCTCAATTCGCTGGCATAATTACCCGTTGCATCACGAATGATATTTTCAGAACCGGATCCGCCATTTTTGAAATACCCCAGCACCTCGTTCAGCCGGCCTCCGGCCAGTGCCGATTGCAGCGTGCCCATTATTGAACTACCTGCTGCGGAAACCGCATTTTCGTTTTTGTCATTAGGAACGGATGGGTTATTCAATACTGCATCCCCGGCATGCTGCCGGATTAAATTAATAAGATTGTCGATCATACTTTAAATTTAAAATGATAAATGAGGTTGGATTCCGGGGTTATTCAATGTAATGAATTATCCGTATCGGTGGAAATTATTTTAAACCTGATTGTTACAGATTATTTTATCTGAAGAACAGACTTAAATGTTATGGAATTTTATTTTTAAATTAATGTAAGTTTATGTGCTGCGGATTTTGCGGTAATAAATTATTCATTCAAAACTACATGTATGGGATTTGTAAAAGAATTTAAAGAGTTTGCCATCAAGGGCAATGTTATTGATCTGGCGGTCGGTATCATCATTGGTGGTGCTTTTGCCAAGATCGTTGATTCGGTAATCAACGATCTTATTATGCCGGTCATTGCCGGAATCATCGGCTCGCCCGATTTCAGTAACCTGTATGTACCGCTCAAATCCGGAATTCCATACGGATTGCCCATTGCTGAAGCAAAAGCACAGGGACCGGTGTTTGCCTATGGTAATTTTATAACCGAACTGATTGCTTTTATGCTACTGGCCCTGGCCATCTTTATCATGATTAAAGGAATTAATCAGCTAAGGAAAAAAACACCGCCGCCGGCTGCTGTAGAACCCGAAATAAGTTCAACAGACAAACTTCTGGTGGAGATCCGGGATTCTTTACGGTCCTCCAGACCCTGATAATTCATCGATTAAGCAGAGGAACCCCCCTCTGCTTAATTTTTATTTTAGTCTCCTCAGCTTATACTCAAACTCACCGCTTCAATATTTCCCGGCTTCTGCGCCATTGGTTTCCAGGCAAGATGGATTCCCGGTTTTTTTTTGCGCCAGTTTTTTTCCAAATAAAGAGGAAGAGGTCATTTACAATGACTGCTCGTAAATTACTATTGATACAGGTCTTTGGTAAATGGAAAATAATTACCCTTACAGCAATGCTTCGAACTCCCAATTGGATTGATCTGGATTAATGCGCATCTTCCATTGTATTCAGTTTCCCAACAGTTCCTGATTCTGTTAGCAATTTTTAAGGTTAAACCCTTCCGTTCTTTATGAGCACAGCCCGAAATGGCCATCAATACTGAAAAATCTGGGTCAGACTGGTTAGCGCAAGGGGCCAAAGGCGTGGTGTTATTTTTGCATATAATAAGGTATAAAATCTTGTTTTATGAGAGACGACTTCAGAAATATCCAGCCTGAAGAGAGTGTCCG
>JAEZAY010000056.1 GCA_023427575.1 Bacteroidota bacterium
TAAAACCAGAGGATGTAGAAGTTCTGATTGAACAAATCGATATCAATAAAAGGGATAACAAAAACATCATCACCATACGTTTAAAATCGGGAAAGACGGAACAGTATAATTTGAATGATCCCGCTGAAAAAAAGGCTTTTGAAGAAAAGTATGGCGAAATCGTAAAGCCGCCGGCACCTCCTGCAGCACCAGTACCGCCGGCGGCGCCTCTTGCTCCAAAAGCAGGAAATAAAGATCGCGCAACAGCACCCAATCCGCCTATTCCCCCTGCTGCCCCTGCAGCTCCGGTTGCACCGGCTGCTCCCGCTCTGCCCGCTGAAAGCCGGGGTGCAGTTAATTTATTAAAGGGAGATTCAGTCATGTTTCGGGGAGCCCCCAAAGATGTATTGATCGTGCTCGACGGTAAGGAAATGGAGCCCGGAACGGAATTAGGTAAGATTGTTAAGCCCCATGAAATAGAATCCCTCGACGTTATGAAGGGCTCGAAAGCCATTGAAGTGTATGGCGAAAAAGCAAAAAACGGGGTGATCCGGATTACCACGAAGAAATAAAGTTAGATTATCGGCATCTTCGGCAGGGCCTTCGGGCCCTTTTTTTATGCAGAAAAACGGCTTTATTTCCGATCATTTTTGTCTGCGTACTATTTTCCCAGTACTTTTGCTGCCGCAAAAAACCGTACTTCGTAATTCATTTCTAATGCCGTTCGGGTCTTAGAAAACACTGCAAAACTTAATAATTTATGGCATCAACAGCAGACATAAGCCGCGGCATGATCCTGAAACTCGATGGAAGCCTTTATACCGTGGTTGAATTTGGCCAGAATAAAACAGCGCGGGCGGCCGCCAAGGTTTGGGCTAAACTAAAAGGGGTGGATAATGGCCGTTCCATTGAACATACCTGGAATTCGGGCGATTCCATTCATCCGGTTCGCGTGGAAAGAAAGCCTTTTCAGTTTTTGTATAAAGATGAATCGGGTTATACATTCATGGATAATGAAAGTTTTGAACAGGTAACACTGGCCGAAACCATGATTGATGCCCCACAGTTTTTAAAAGATGGGCAGGAAGTATCGGTTCTGGTTAATACGGAAACGGAACTGCCAATGAGTGTGGAACTGCCGGACAAGATTGTTGTATTGGTTACTTATTCCGAGCCGGGATTAAAAGGAGATACGGCTACCCGTACCCTAAAGCCCGCAACCGTTGAAACCGGCGCCACCGTAAACGTTCCCCTGTTTGTAAATGAGGGCGAACTTATCCGGATCAATACTAAAACCGGCGACTACGTAGAACGCGTGAAGGAATAGCGAATTCCTTGATACCGTGATCCGCTCTGGTCCTGATGGGATAAACGATTTAAAGAGCATCCATCCGATGCTCTTTTTTTGGCGATATTCGGAGCAGGGCAAAAATTGAATGATTTTGTGTATGTACAGCCACCGGAACTAAGTTTAAAGAGATGCCTGAATATCTGTGATTTAAGTATTGAAAATCCGGAATCTACCATCTAAAATCTTATCTTAGCCGCCTGTATTCACCAGAAAATAAATCTTAAATAAACTTTTTGCAATGGATTTCAAACAAATTCAGGAGTTGATCAAAATGATCAATAAGTCAAATATTGGTGAAGTAACGATTGAAGAAAAAGGGTTTAAGGTTACAATTAAGCAAAAAGAAGAACCTGCTCAGGTGTTTTCCGCTCCTTCGGCCCAGCCAGTCCAGTACCACCAGGCGCCGGCCTCTCTGCCGCCAGCCGCTCCGGCATCTGCCGCTTCCGCTGAAAAGTCTAAACCTTCCGAACTGCCGGCAAATGATAATTATGTTACCATTAAAAGTCCGATGATCGGAACCTTCTACCGAAGTTCATCCCCTGGTAAGCCCGTATTTGTTGAGCCCGGCGATGAAGTGAATGTTGGAAAAGTGGTTTGTATTATCGAGGCCATGAAACTTTTCAATGAAATTGAAAGTGAAGTAAAGGGCCGGATTGTAAAAGTACTGGTTGACGATGCCTCACCGGTTGAGTATGACCAGCCTTTATTCCTGGTTGATCCGTCTTAAGGGGAATGCCTTTTTATTCTAATATCAGCATGTTTTCTGGGTCTAAAGATCTTACCTCTTTCGGGGAATTATTATATCAAACAGATTCGAATGTTTAAGAAAGTACTGATCGCTAACAGAGGTGAAATTGCATTGCGTGTTATCCGTACATGCCGCGAGATGGGTATAAAAACCGTGGCGGTTTATTCTACTGCCGATAAAGATAGTTTACATGTAAAGTTTGCCGATGAGGCAGTATGTATCGGTCGCCCGGCCAGTTCCGATTCATACCTGAATATTCCGCATATTATGGCTGCCGCCGAAATTACCAATGCCGATTCTATCCATCCGGGATATGGATTTCTGGCGGAAAATGCCAAGTTCGCCGAAATCTGCGGCGAACATGGAATCAAGTTTATTGGGCCCACTCCTGATCAGATCCGTTCCATGGGCGATAAAATGACTGCCAAAGAAACCATGATCCGGGCCGGCGTTCCGGTTGTTCCAGGCGGTGAATCTCTGCTTGCAAGCCTTGAAGAAGCGATCAGCCTGGCTAAAGACGTAGGTTATCCGGTTATCCTGAAGGCAACTGCCGGCGGTGGAGGCAAGGGAATGCGGGTAGTTTGGGAAGAATCTGAGATGGAGCGTTCGTATAATGCCGCAAAAGCGGAAGCGGGAGCTTCCTTTAAGAATGATGGGATCTACATGGAGAAATTTGTGGAAGAACCCCGTCATATTGAAATTCAGATTGCCGGCGACCGCTACGGAAAGGTTTGTCATCTCAGCGAACGCGACTGTTCCATCCAGCGTCGGCATCAGAAACTGGTGGAAGAATCACCTTCTCCTTTTATGACTCCGGAACTGCGGGAAAAAATGGGAGAGGCGGCGAAAAAAGCGGCTTACGCCATTGGATATGAAAGTGTGGGAACCATCGAATTTCTGGTTGACAAATACCGCAATTTTTATTTCATGGAAATGAATACGCGGATTCAGGTAGAACACTGCGTTACAGAAGAAGTAACCAATTTCGACCTGATCAAAGAACAAATCAAAATCGCTGCCGGCGAGCCGATCAGCGGTCTGGACTATGAGCCCCAGGGCCATGCTATTGAATGCCGGATCAATGCCGAAGATCCTTACAATGATTTCCGCCCTTCGCCCGGAAAGATTACGGTTATGCATCAGCCCGGCGGACATGGAATCCGGATCGATACTCATGTGTATGCCGGTTATGTAATTCCCCCTTATTATGATTCCATGATCGCCAAGATCATTGCGGTTGCCCGTACCCGGGAGGAAGCGATCAATACGATGAGCAGGGCTCTGAGTGAATATGTAATCGAAGGTGTAAAAACAACCATTCCCTTTCATCAGCAGCTCATGCGGAACGAGGCTTTCCAAAGCGGTAATTTTAATACAAAATTTCTCGATAGTTTCACCATGATCTGATAGGCCGGGAAGGCCGTTTGCAGAATTCCGAAAGCCGATGGCAACTCTTGGACAGGGGACTTTGCAGTTGGACAGGGGACTTTGCAGGGAGTTTATTGCATCCCTGTTCAGATCCGGCCAAATTGCGGGCAAATCAGTGCCGCTACAATTGCAGGTTGCCGATGTATTCGTCAATTTTTTCTTCTACCCCGAAGAAGGATGCCAGTCGCCGGATAACAGATTCTACCATCGCATCCGGGCAGGAAGCTCCACTGGTTAGTAAAATTTGAACCGGCTCCGAATCGGGCAGATAATTTTGTGTGGTCAGTTCTTCTTTACGATGATAATTATAGTGAAGAACCATTTCCTTCGACAGTAACTTCTCATCGGAATTGATAAAATAGGTTGGAAGCTTATCTTCCAAAAGCTCCACCAGATGAGTGGTATTAGAGGAATTATAGCCGCCGATAACGATTGCCAGGTTAGCCGGGGTTTGCGATAATCCACGAACGGCCGACTGGTTATCGTTTGTAGCATAACAAAGCGTATCGCGGGTATCGGCAAAACGCTCCGAAATTTCCGATTCGGCCAAACCATAATGTTGCATCATGGTTTTTTTCAGAAAATCGGCAATGGCTTGGGTATCGGTGGCCAACTGGGTAGTTTGATTTACAACTCCGAGTCTTTGCAAATGAGCCGAAGCATCAAAACCATCCGAAAATCGCCCCTCGAATCCGGTATAAAATTCCGAAGGATCGCGCCTGCCCGTAATAAATTCCGCCAGCAGTTCCGCTTCGGCCATATCCCTGATAACTACTGAAGGCGCATTGGCGGAAGCATGGGAAAAAGTGGCTCTCGTTTCTTCGTGTTTGGGTTTGCCGTGAATCACAATCGAATAGCCCCGGGATGCGATCTGTTCGCTGCGGTTCCATACTTTTTCAACGAAAGGGCAGGTTGTATTGTATTTTTCCACCGCAATTCCTGTGGACCGAAGCTGGTTTTCGATGGCAATGGTAGTTCCGAAAGCCGGTATGATAACAATGTCTTCCGATTTCAGCGATTCAAAGGGAATGACCTGATTTCCTTTGGTGTCCTGTAAAAAACGAACTCCTCTTTTCTGCAGATCTTCATTTACATGCGGGTTATGAATCATTTCGCTTAAGAGGTAAATCTGTTTGTCGGGATTTTCCTCCACCGTACGAAACGAAATCTCTATCGCGTTCTCCACCCCGTAGCAAAATCCAAAATGTCGGGCAATATGAAAAACCAGTGGGCCCAGGTTCAGCACAGTAGGGGAAAGATCTTTTTTAAGCCGGTCGCTTTTGCGCCTGTATTCCTTAATAGCGGTAATCAGCGGGCTTCTATACGTTACGGGAACATTGAATGTTTTCATATCCAGGCTGCAAGTTACGATCTATCCGCCCTATTTGGAAAAGCCGGTTCCGGTTCCTGCTATTTTAAAGTATTATGTTGCCGGTTCAGGTTATAATCTGCTGAATCCCAGCCAGGCTGCATTAAGATAAGATCTTGTGAAACTTCTTTTCCAGCAAACTCTCGATTAACTTAGAGGAAAGCATTCTATATGGAACATCGTTTTAACCGGGCTCCATGGAGTTTTGATACGAATATTTATGAAGTCAATATTCGGCAATATACCCGCGAAGGAAATTTTAATGCATTTTCAAAGCACCTGAAGCGGTTAAAAAATATGGGGGTGGAGGTACTCTGGTTTATGCCAATATTTCCCATCAGCCATGAAAGGCGGATCGGAACCCTCGGCAGCTATTACGCCTGTTCCGATTATACCTCCATAAACCCCGAATTTGGCAGCCTGGATGATTTTAAAAAAATCGTAAAACAGATCCATTCACTGGGTATGAAGCTGATCCTTGACTGGGCTGCAAACCATACCGGCTGGGATCATGTATGGACCCGAACCAATCCGGAGTATTTCAAAAAAAATCTGGAAGGTCATTTTTACGATAATCACAACTGGTCGGATGTTATCGACTTAAACTATTATGATCAGGCTATGCGTGCTGAAATGATCCAATGCATGAAATTCTGGATAACGGAATGCGATATCGACGGATTCCGTTGTGATATGGCTCATCTGGTGCCGCTTGACTTTTGGAGCCGGGCAAGAATGGAGCTGGATTCCATGAAAGAATTGTTCTGGCTGGCCGAAACAGAGCAGAAAAATTATGAAGCCGTGTTTGATGTTGTATATGCCTGGAACTGGATGCACCAGAGTGAAAAATTCTGGAAAGGGCATATGGACATTTTTTCTTTATTCGCTACCCTCGATCCTACACAGGAAAAGTTTCCGGCACCGGCAACCCATTTGTTGTTTTCGGGCAACCACGATGAAAATAGCTGGAATGGAACTGAATACGAAAAATATGGAGTGGCCGCTAAAACTATGGCCGTGTTTTCAATGACCTGGCATGGAATCCCGCTGGTGTACAGCGGCCAGGAAATTCCAAATTACAAAAGGCTGGCATTTTTTGAAAAAGATGAGCTTCACTGGCCGAAGACGCCTGAGCTGCACCGGTTTTACCAGACGCTACTTTATTTGCGAAAAACAAATCCGGCCTTGAAAGCAGGTATGCATAACAGTAAGACCACCATTTTGGATATTGACAGACATGGACCTGTTATTTATACCCGCGAGTCGGGTAAGCACAAAGTGCTGGTAGTTCTGAATTTTTCAGCCAATTCCAATGCCATTGACCTGGACCGGATCCTGGAAAAAGAAGTGTACCGCGATGTATTTAATTTTTTGGACGAGGCCGTTGATCTGGGTTCTGTACATCGCCTGGAACCCGGTGGGTATCTGGTGTTTGAAAAAATAAATTAAAAATCCCGGGCATTATACCCGGGATTCTCTTGCTCCTAATCAAATCTGTTTATCAGTTGCCACTGTTTAGATTCAAAATAAAATTATATACTCCTTCATAACCGGGATAGATACCCTCCACTTTCACCGATCCATTGGCCGCTTTTTCAAGTGCTTTTCTGAAATCGTCAACTGTTGATACCGATTCATTATTGGCTTTCAGAATTACAAAGCCTTCCTGAACCCGCACTTTACTCATCAATCCGCGAGTTCCGATTCCTTTAATCTGCACCCCTCCATTCACGCCAAGTTCTTTTGCCTGTTCTTTGCTGAGGGTTTCAAATTCAGCGCCCAGCTT
>JAEZAY010000069.1 GCA_023427575.1 Bacteroidota bacterium
TGAAAAGTATTTTCACCGGCAGAAAGCCATTACTGACCCGTGAAAGCGCACGCATCGCCCAAAGCAAAACCTATTTCGATAACCGAAAAATTCTGGAGGCTTTGCCCGGGTTTCAGTTTACGCCACTGGAGGAAACAATCGATAGGGCCTGCCGGCAATATATGAGCAATCTAAAAAAGGAAGATTCCGAAAACCCAACGCATAAAGCGGAATAAACCCGATCAATACTTTTGCAGGAATTGAAACGTTTTAAATTTTATTCGTTATCAAATGAAATATCTGCTCGCATTTATCCTTGCATTGTTAAGCCTGAATACCTCTTACGCACAGGAAAAACAATTTGCCGTATTGGGGAAAGTGGTCGATAGTGCCACGCAATTACCCCTGGCGGGCGCTTCGGCATTTCTTCAGAATACCACCTATGGTACCATTTCGAATGCGGAAGGATATTTTTTTCTGCGTTTGCCGAATGGCGGCTACGACCTGATTGTTACCTATACGGGCTATCAAAAAGACAGCAGGCGAATCAGTAACAGCTCATATAAAGATGATACCCTGGTGATCGAACTGGTGAAGCAAAATGAGAGTATGGAAGAAGTAGCCTTCGTACAAAGCAATGAGGTGGCCGACGGGCTTGAAAAGTACGGCCAGTTCTTTAACAGTCATTTTATCGGCAGCTCTCCAAATGCCGCTTCCTGTTTTATTCAAAACCCCGAATCGCTTCGTTTTTTTAATACCAAAAACAAAAAGCGAAACCGCCTGAAGGTAACGGCCAGAGAAGATCTTATTATTATAAATAACGAGCTGGGGTACAGGATCCGGTATCAACTGGATTCGTTTAGCTATGATTATAATACGGATATCAGTCAATATACCGGGGCCCCTTTTTTTGAAGAAATAGATTCTACAGAAGAAGTAAAGCTGCAATGGAAAAAAAACCGGGCAAGAACCTACCTGGGATCGAGACTTCATTTTATGCGTGCATTGTACGATCAGAACCTGGAGCCAGAAGGATTTTTTGTTGAGAAGATGGGAGGAACAAAACGCAAACCTATGGCAGAACCTCTCACCAATATTTACGACAGCTCCTATATCAGTGAAAATTCGGTGGTGGAAATCTGGTGGGATGGGGTTTACCGGATTAGCTATAAAAATGTGTTCCCCGATAAACAGTTTTTAAAAGAGTTTAAACTTCCTGAAGATACCCGGGTTCAAACAACCATACTGGATGTGGGAGACTATTTTGTTATTGAAGAGAATGGATATTTTTATGAGCAGTACGACCTGGTAAATACCGGTTACTGGGCCTGGAAAAAGCTGGCCGAACTTCTACCATACGATTACGAATACGAATAGCGGAATGAATGCGCTATCAGATCGAAATGAAATAGAATTGATTACTGGTTGCCCATCACTTTTTTCCAGATCTCCGGAATTCGTTTCACCCAAACCAGTTCTCGTTTTTTAAGGGCCGCATCCTCTGCAGGTATTCCGAAAAAGATCTTGTTGGCTTCAATTGAACCGCCCACACCGCTTTTCGCCAAAACGGTAACATTATCTCCGATCGTAAGCGTTTTTGAAACGCCCACCTGGCCCCAGAGGATCACTCCATCACCGATGGTGGTGGCGCCGGCAATTCCAACCTGGGCAGCAAAAAGACAATTCTTTCCGATTACCGTATCATGCCCAATATGAACCTGGTTATCGATCTTGGTTCCCGTTCCGATCCGCGTATCATGACTAACCCCGCGGTCGATGGTGCATCCGGCCCCGATTTCGACATAGTCTTCAATAACCACTCTTCCGCAGCTTTCCATTTTTTTATACCAGATTTCGCGATTTTTTTTCGTGTTGTAATAAAAAGAATCCGATCCGATTACGGTGCCGGCCTGAATGATAACATTATTGCCAATGATACAATGATCGAGTATAGTGACATTGGGATGAATGATGCAGTTTTCGCCAATGCGAACATGATTGCCAATAAAAGCATTCGGAAAAATGTAGCTGCCTTCGCCAATAGTTGCCGACTCGCTCCGCATCTTATCAGAAGCTTCGAAAGGTCGAAACTGTTTTACAATGGTGAGGTAAGCTTCAAAAGGCTGATCATGGATCAGTATGGTTTTACCGACCGGAACTTCCACTTCCGCATTAATGATAATAAATGAAGCGGCCGAGTTCAGACAGGTTTGATAATACTTCGGATGATCTACGAATACTATATCCCCTTCTTCCACTTTGTGAATTTCATTGATGCCGGATACAAAACCGGAATCTTCTCCTTTCAATTTTGCGCCAATCAAATCTGCAAGCCATTTTACCGAAACCGGGGCGGGAAATTTCATAGATCCAAAAATTTGAGCAAAAGTAGGAATAAGAGATCATCGGCCAATGTTAAGACCAGCCATTATATTAGCGGAAGAACCGGCCCGCATCGCTAAAACTAAAAACTGTTCATGGCTGTTCATGAGATGAAGAAGGTTTGTTTTTATAACTATTTTTTATGGCAATCAGCGGTTCAAGCAGCCATCAATATTTACGTTCCATTCATTTTTTATAACCGCCATCCCCGAAAATGACGAACTGCTGATTTCTGCATTTGCGCTTTTCCACAAACCCAAAAAAAATGTGAATAAAAAAGACATGATTTTTTTTTCATATCGCAAAAATTATTTTTAATATTGTGAAGGGAAATTATGTTCCCGGTACTTACTAACCCATCTATATAATGATCCTCCTGTTTTTTCAGGGGGATTTTTTTATGATGCACCGCTACTATATCGTCTACAAGCCGTATCAGGTATTATCGCAATTCAGTTCTGCAGAGCAAAAAAAAACGTTGAAGGATTTCTTCAAAGTGCCGCCAGACGTGTATCCTGTGGGGAGACTCGATTATGACAGTGAAGGCTTGCTGATACTTACCAATGATAAATCGCTCAATCACCGCCTGCTGCATCCGAGGTTCAAACATGAAAGAGAATACTGGGTTCAGGTAGAAGGGAAACTGGAATCCGATGATATAAAAAAATTGGAAACCGGTTTGATAATTCAAATCGATCGTACACCATTTCAAACCGCGGCCGCCCGGGCTTCAATTTTTGAAACAGATCCGCCCGTTCCGTTGCGCAACCCACCCATCAGAGAACGAAAACATATTCCCGTTTCATGGATAAAACTGATCCTCACCGAAGGCAAGAACAGGCAGGTTAGAAAAATGACAGCGGCCATTGGATTTCCTACACTGCGACTGATCCGCTACCGGATCGAAGGGGTAAAGGCAGATGGAATGGAGCCGGGTATAATGAAGGAACTCAGGCGCGATCAGATTCATAAACTTCTATTTGGATAATAAAAACTAATCGGAGCTGATCGCAAATAAACCTCTATACAATTCGTATTCTTACGATCTCCTGCAAACGATTTTCCTGCACCAGATAAAGCAACATGTTCATGTCTCTATTAAACTGTACCGGATCAGGGTTTTAGTATAAATGAACTACCTTGGTAAAAAAAAATCTATGCTGAACTCAATGACTGGATTTGGTAGGGCGGAACAGGCTGTAGGCGATAAAACATTTTTGATCGATATCAAGTCGCTAAATGGCAAACAGTTCGATCTGAATCTGAAGATGCCCGCTTTTCTGAAACCATTTGAATTTGAGATCCGCACCATTCTTTCAAAAAACCTGTATCGCGGAACAATTGACTGTACCATCAGCCTGAAAGAAACCGGATCTGCGAAACCGGTCAGCATTAATACAGATCTTGCCAAAGCATATTTTCAGCCCATCGCCGAATTGTCGGCAGCCCTTAACCTGGATGCTTCGCATATCTTAAGCACATTACTGAAATTGCCGGAAGTGATCACACCTACCGGTGAAACCCTTACCGATGAGGAATGGGAAATCTTTCAGCAGGTTCTGAAACAGGCCACCGACAATCTCAATCATCATCGCCTGGAAGAAGGGCGGGTACTGGAACAGGATCTGAAACTCCGGATCAATAATATTCTCACCCATCAACAGGAAATTGTTTTGCTGGAGCCGGCACGAAAACAAAAGATCCGTGAAGGACTTGTAAAAGTGCTGGAAGAAAATGTTGGCAAAGAAAACTATGATCCGAACCGGCTGGAGCAGGAGATCATCTACTATATAGAAAAAATTGACTTAAGCGAAGAGCAGGTAAGACTTAAAAACCACTGCAATTATTTTCTTTCCATTATGGAGGAAGCCGAACATGGCAAGGGTAAAAAGCTTTCTTTTATCCTTCAGGAAATCGGCAGGGAAATCAATACCACCGGCGCCAAGGCCTATGATTCATCCATCCAGAAATTTGTAGTGCTGATGAAGGACGAACTGGAGAAAGCAAAAGAACAGGTGTTGAATGTATTATAGCAGGCCCCGGATATCCCTTTATATTTGTAAAAAAATATCTTTTGAGACCCTTTATTGCAATATTCATTCTGAGCCTTTTTTTCCTGACGGGTTGCGAAAAAATTGGGGTGTTTGAAAAAAACGTTGCCGTTCCGGGTCATTCCTGGAACAGCCAGTTCATACCTGAACTGAAGCTTGAAATTACGGATACAATATCCACCTTTAATATGTATGTGGTGATCAGGCATACTGATGCCTATCGCTACAACAATATCTGGCTGAACATTTATACCCGGGTACCCGGTGAAGCCGAAAACAAACAAAGGCTTGATCTTCGCCTGGCCACCGATGATAAAGGATGGCTGGGAACAGGCATGGATGATATTTACGAACACCGGATTCTTATATCTCCCGTAAAGTTTCCCAAAACCGGCACCTATACTTTTCGTTTTGAAAACCTGATGCGCGAAGATCCGCTTCAGCATGTAATGAATGTAGGACTTCGCATCGATAAGGTTCGGTAAACCATGGATCCATGAGCGCAAACAAAAAGAGTAGAACCTTCGTTACGGCCGTTTACTGGTTTTTACTTTTTTATATTGCCGCCGCCCTCGCATTTTGGTTCTTTGAACTGGAAAAACAAAACCGCGAGATGATGGAACTTCGTTTGTCGCGCGTAGATCCCCGGGATCCTGGTTTTGCAATGGAAAAAGAAGCCATCCAAAAAGAAGCTTCGCGAAAAACCCGCCAGTTCCAGGCCGAGGGAATAACGTTCCTGGTACTGATCCTCTTAGGCGCCATGTACATGTATCGCTCGGTACGGCGCCAGTTGCGTTTGCAACAGCAGGAGCAGAATTTTATGATGGCCGTAACCCATGAGTTAAAAACGCCGATCGCCATCGCGCAGTTGAACCTGGAAACCCTCTTGAAACATCAGCTCGATGAAGAACGAAGGAGCAAGCTGATCAGAATGACCCTGCAGGAGACAAACCGTTTAAACCAGCTCGCCAGCAATATTCTTGTATCGGCACAGCTCGAGGGCAGACGGTACCGGATCTCCAAAGATGATCTGGATTTTTCATCGCTTGTGAACAGAAGCGCTGCTGATTTCAGTCAGCGTTTTACAGACCGGATCTGGAAGATTGAAGTGGAGGAGAATATCGACATAAACGGCGATGGATTTTTGCTGGAAATGATGGTAAACAACCTGATCGAAAATGCGGTAAAATATTCAAAAAAGGATTCGAAAATTGAGATCCGCCTGAATGCTTCCGGATCTAAAATAATTTTGCAGGTTGCAGATACCGGCGAGGGCATTCCCGTATCAGAAAGAAAACAGATCTTTCAAAAGTTTTACCGGATTGGAAGCGAAGACACCCGCTCCACAAAAGGAACCGGCCTGGGATTATACATTTGCAGCAGAATCGCCGCCGATCATAAGGGGAAAATCAGGGTAACAGATAACAATCCGAAAGGCACACTATTTACCATTAGTTTTAACAGGTAATAAAATGGCAGCAAAGAAACATTCCATATTAATCGTAGAGGATGAAGAAAACCTTCATGACGCGCTAAAATTAAACCTCGAGCTGGAAGGTTATGAAGTAACCTCGGCCTTCGATGGAACCCAGGCTCTGCATAAAGTATCGCAGGAATATTTCGACCTGATCATAATGGATATAATGATCCCTGAAATGGATGGGATTACCGTTACTGAAACGATCCGCCTTCAGAACAATGAAGTGCCCATCCTTATCCTCAGTGCAAAAAATACCAGTTCCGACCGGGTGCTCGGACTAAAAAAAGGCGCGGATGATTACCTCACCAAACCATTCAATCTGGAAGAGCTGCTTCTCCGGGTTCAGAAACTGATTGAAAAAAATCAGAAGTTGCAAGACAAGGATACCATTGGCGAACTTTATACTTTCGGAAAAAATACCATCGACTTCAAAGCGCAGGAAGCCATTACCAAAAGCGGCGAGCGGATCCAGATCAGTAAAAAAGAAGCCATGCTTCTGAAACTGCTGATTGAAAATAAAAATGAAGTGGTTACCCGCGAGAAAATTTTGCAAAGTGTTTGGGGCTATAATGTGTACCCCACCACCCGCACCATCGATAATTTCATATTGAGTTTCCGAAAATATTTTGAGGAAGACAGCCGCAATCCGGTGTACTTTCATTCCGTCAGAGGAGTGGGTTATAAGTACACGGAATAATAAATAAACCCCTGCCTGCTTCCTGGCAGACCCGGATAATATTGAATTATGCCCCCACGCATCAGTCTTTCGGATCAACTGGATGAGTTGGAAACAAACCAGATTATCAGCAGTGATACTGCAGCGAAAATCCGCGAATACTATAAAGCCAAAATCAATACGGGCCGCTCATTTCCGGCCTTAACCGCCATACTGGGTTCGGTGCTAACGGCATCCGGACTTACCCTGGTGATTGCGCATAACTGGGACGAGTTTTCGCCGGCCCTGCGAACCCTGATTGCCATTATGCCGATGGCGCTTGCGCAGTTACTATGCATATATGTATATTTTAGGAAGCAAAGCGAAAAAACCTGGACAGAAAGCGCCGCCATTTTTCTGTTTTTTTCTGTCTGCTGTTGCATCGCCATGCTAAGCCAGATCTACCAGATCAGCGGGACAATCTCCGGTTTTTTAAGAACCTGGATCTTACTCTGTTTCCCCTTGATATATCTGTTCCGTTCGGTGATCGTGATGATGTTCACCATCGCCTGCATTACCTGGCTTGCCTGCATCACAGGATATTCCAATGAACCCACCGTACCATATCTGTACCTGTTGTTAATGGCAGCAATGATTCCCTTTTACCTGCAGTTGAGGCAGGCGGATGATTCTGCAATGCCTTATCTCCATGCACTAATTGCAATCTCCTTTGTTATAACCCTTGGTAGCTTCAACAATGGTATAGAATCCATGCAAGTTATAGCTACATCGTATGTATTGCTGTTTCAGGGTTTGATCGTTTTTCATTCCTCTTTTGGAAAAAAACAGCTATCCAAAAACCCGGCATGGATAATTGGTTCGCTGGGTCTG
>JAEZAY010000082.1 GCA_023427575.1 Bacteroidota bacterium
TGGTTATGTAACCAAAAATTCTTCAAAGGAAGAAATGATCATGGCTATTCTGGAGGTTCATAACGGCAACAAATACATTTGCGATGAGATCAAAAACAATATTTCCGAACTGATCCTGGAAGAAAATAAGGATGTTCCCAATGTAAATGCTCTTACAGAGCGTGAAATTCAGATAATCAACCTGATTAAGGAAGGGCAGTCATCCAAGGAAATTGCGGTGAACCTTAACATCTCCCTCAAAACTGTGGAAGTTCACCGCCATAATGTATTAAAGAAGCTGAAGCTAAAAAATTCGGCTTCACTGGTGAACTTTATAAATAATACATCGATTTACGCCGGCAACTCCATTTAGGAATAATCTGATAATCTATTGATAAAAAAGCACCGCGGCAGAGCTGATCTGTTCCGGTGCTTTTTGCTTTAACAAAAAGTTTCCGTAATTCTGTTTCAAACGGAGCGGCGGCCTGCCGAAAACTGCATCCTGCCATCTAAAAATACCTAACTTTGCGCTTTCTTTTTAAGCAGGTTATCCATGAGTGATGAAATAAAACATGAATGCGGGCTGGCATTCATCCGTTTACGCAAACCTTTTTCCTACTATCTTCAAAAACATGGAACGGTGATGTGGGGGCTTAACAAGCTCTATCTCCTCATGGAAAAACAGCACAACCGGGGTCAGGACGGAGCCGGAGTGGCTTCCGTAAAGCTGAATGTTGAACCCGGATATCCCTTTCTGCAGCGGATCCGAAGCAGCGCCAATCAGCCGCTGGTCGACATCTTCACAACCATAAATAAGGAAGTTCGTGAACTGGAAAAGTATCAGTCCGACATTATGACCCACGCCGGTCTAATGAAGGGACATATTTCTTTTTTGGGCGAATTGTTGCTGGGCCATCTGCGTTATGGCACCCAGGGGAAGAATAATGTGGAATTTTGCCATCCTTTTATAAAGCGTCATACCATTCCGGCCCGCAATATGGCTCTTGCCGGAAATTTTAACCTGGTAAATACCGATGAACTTTTTTCGCTGGTGAATATGGAACCAGGGGAATTCCAGAAACAAAGCGATCTGGCGGCCATGATGGAAGTGATCCATCATTTTCTGGTTAAGGCCGATGAAGAATCGCCTGGCGACCTCGACATCCTGAACGTATTGCGCAAAGCAGTTGCTTTGTTCGACGGCGGTTATACGGTGGGTGGATTATTGGGTAACGGAAATTCCTTTGTTTTCCGCGACGCGCATGGAATCCGGCCCGCCTATTATTATATCGATGATGAAGTGGTGGTAGCTGCATCTGAACGAGCTGCCATCCGAACCGTATTTAATGTGGGGGAAAATGAAGTGAAGGAACTCATGCCCGGAAAAGCGGTTATCGTTCGGGCAGATGGAAACGTGACGGTGGAAGAAATACTTCCTCCCAAAGAACGCCGGGCCTGCAGTTTCGAACGGATCTATTTCTCGCGCGGCAGCGACGAAAAGATCTATCGGGAAAGAACCGCGCTGGGCTATAATCTTACCGAACAGGTGCTGGATGCCATCAATTATGATGTTAAGAACGCGATCATTTCTTTTATTCCCAATACGGCGGAAGTAGCCTTTTATGGGTTATGGAAAGGACTTGATGATTACCTGCGCAGGATTAAAATTCAGCGGATCCTTTCATGGGGCAACGATATCAATGAAGAGAGGTTAACGGAAATGGTTAACCGAAATATTCGGGTGGAAAAAGTGGCTATCAAGGATGTGAAGATGCGAACGTTCATAACCGAAGACGTGAGCCGCAACGAAATGGTTCAGCACGTGTATGATATTACCTATGGTACGGTGAACAAGGGCGTGGATACTTTAATTGTAATTGATGATTCCATCGTTCGTGGCACCACATTAAAACAGAGCATTGTCAAAATGCTTGCCCGCCTGGAACCTGCAAAGATCATAATCATTTCTTCGGCGCCTCAAATCAGGTATCCCGATTGTTACGGGATTGATATGAGCAAGTTGGGTGATTTCATCGCTTTTCGCGCGGCCATCGAGTTGTTAACCGATCAGGGCCAGGAATCTTTGCTGCAGGATTTATATGAGAAGTGTAAAGAAATGCAGCGGCTTGGTCAGTTAAAAGACGAAAATATAGTGAAGCAGGTATATAAACCTTTTACGCCGCAGCAGATCTCCGACAAGATCGCCCAGCTTATTACCCCGAAAGATTTTACCATTCCAGTTCAGGTCATTTTTCAAACCATCGAATCATTGCATAAAGCCTGTCCTACAAATACCGGCGACTGGTATTTCACAGGAAATTATCCAACCCCCGGTGGTAACCAGGTTGTGAATAAAGCCTTCATCAATTTTATGGAAGGAAGAAATGTAAGAGGTTACTGATTTGTAAACTCTAATTCGTTTTATTGTTCTGCCTGCTGCTAACCCTTGCCCCTGCTGCTTTATATAAGTATTTATACTTTAAATAATACCGTATTTCTACGAGTTAACATGTAAATGGAAAATTATTGCCCGATAATTCAAAACTAATTCTCTCTAAGTATTAACTTTCCGGAATCCCCTTTTACCGCTTGCAAAATACCCGCCTGTCCGGGTTTTTTTTAATAGAATTCAATAGATGAACAATCCACTAAACCTAAATTTTTTTCTTACTCATGCTTCCAGTATCTATTACATTGTAATTGATCCTCAGGGCAAATTTATTCATACAAATAGCCTTTTCACCAAGATCTTTGGCTATGACCCGCAGGGTGTTTTTAATGAATATTTTCATCACCGGCTTTATGAAGAGGATTTGTTGGACTACAGCGCAACCATTGAATAC
>JAEZAY010000089.1 GCA_023427575.1 Bacteroidota bacterium
TTTGTTGCGTCTTACCATACCAATGCCATTAACAGGGGAAAACCCTGAATAGCACTCTATTGCCTTTACAAACAATAAAACACTCTGCAAAGGCTAATTTTAGTCATATATTTTCAGGAAAAAAAGTGGAAGGGGTTATGTTGAAAGAATGTAGATACAATATAGTACATTAATATACATAGGTTTATGTATTTTTTCCGCGTTGATATTCCCGGAAAGGGAATGGTTTGGACTCCGTTCTTTCATTTCTTTCTCAAAGTTTTATTACTTTGCAGCCGTTTTTAAAAATGTGCCGACTCATGAAACCTGTAGAGTATTCCTATGTCCTGTCGCAACTGGCTGGTTTTTATAGCTTTTGGGATGATGGATATTTATACGATTGCTCCCGGCCGCCTCTAAACCTTAAAACCAATGACCCGCATAGATTGTACCTGTAATGGAGTACTTCGTGGTATAAAAATGCACCCAAAGGTTTGGAATATCGCAGCATCCCGGTTTCTCCGGTTCGTTTCCTTTCTGATTATTACACCGTCTTTGTATAAAAGAAGTAGAAATAACGCTTTTCCCCTGATGGGAGATTTGTTCCCATCGGGCGAAACCGGCATTTGTATGAACCCTGCTAAAAACAGATTCTGCCACAAAATCACAGGCCTGGCCTGCGGTTCGCCGGATCGCGGGATTTCAATACCAGCGCGGTTTTTAGGAGTCCGGTACAGATTTATACTTATAACATTCCCCGATTCTTCAAAATATATTCTAAGCCCTGAAAACAATCTGGTAACAAATTTGCCATGGGGCAGATGAGTTTTGTTTTTTAGCTGAGGAAGGAATTTGTAGGAAAGGGATGCAGGTAGAAGGTTTTAAGTCTGATTTTTTTCGGTTATGTGACTGAGGTGGCGAAGCCATGCGATTAAAAGCCGGAAAAACGCATTCGTAATAAAAAGCAGCATTCAAATGGTCTGGTACGCGGTATATACAAAACCGAGATGGGAGAAAAAAGTGGCCGGCCTTTTTGAAAGATCCGGAATTGAACATTATTGTCCGCTGAACAAGGTCAAAAAGCAGTGGAGCGACCGCAAAAAAATAGTTCTTGAACCACTGTTCACTTCCTATGTTTTTGTACACATCGATCCCGCGAACCAACTGGCAGTGCGGCAAACAGAGGGTGTTTTAAACTTTGTTTACTGGCTGGGCAAGCCGGCCATTGTGAGGGATGATGAAATTGAACTGATCAAACGTTTTCTCGACGAATATTCCAATGTTCGGGTGGAGCAGACGGAAATCAGCGAAAATGATAAGGTGAGAGTGATGGCGGGTCCACTGATGATGCGGGAAGGATCGGTAGTGGAAGTAAAAAACAAAACAGTTAAACTGCTTCTGCCAACCCTCGGGTTTACGCTGATAGCGGAAGTGGATAAAGGAAACGTAGAAAAGATCTGAACCGTTTCCAGGCTTAAACCGAATTATTAACCAGTAAGAATAATCATAATCTACAACAGACAATAAAAATGGATCAACCAAAATTAGCAATCATCGGACTTGGATATGTAGGCCTTCCCCTCGCAGTGGCATTCGCACATAAATACCCGGTAATTGGATTTGATATAAACAAACAACGCGTAGGCGAACTGCAATCGGGCAGGGATCATACGCTTGAAGTAACGGAAGAGGAATTAAAATCGGTGATCCGGACGGATATCAACGCAAATGGCCTGTTTTGTACCTATGAGCTTGACAGGCTGCAGGAAGCAAATGTTTTTATCATTACCGTACCAACTCCGGTTGACCGTCATAACCGCCCCGACCTTACTCCTTTATATAAAGCAAGTGAAACGGTTGGGAAGGTGCTGAAAAAAGGCGATATCGTTATATATGAATCAACGGTTTACCCGGGAGTAACCGAAGATGAATGTGTTCCCGTGCTGGAGAAAGTGAGCGGACTGGTATTTAACGAAGACTTTTTTTGCGGCTATTCTCCCGAGCGCATCAATCCCGGAGATAAAGAACATACTGTTACCAAAATCAAAAAAGTAACTTCAGGATCTACGCCTGAATCAGCCCAGATCATTGATGATCTGTATAAAAGCATTATCACGGCGGGAACGCATCTGGCTTCCAGTATCAAGGTAGCGGAGGCGGCTAAAGTGATCGAAAATTCGCAGCGCGATATCAACATCGCCTTCGTAAATGAATTGTCGAAGATCTTTAATAAGCTTTCCATCGATACCCAGGAAGTGCTGGCGGCCGCATCTACCAAATGGAACTTTCTGGCTTTCAAGCCCGGGCTGGTTGGAGGACATTGTATCGGCGTTGACCCTTATTACCTGGCTCAAAAAGCGCAGGAAGTGGGTTATCATCCGGAAATTATTCTGGCGGGCCGCCGCCTGAACGATTCCATGGGTTCGTACGTGGCCGATGAGGTAATTAAGCTGATGGTTCGCAAGGGAATTCAGGTGGTTGGAAGTCGTGCCCTGGTACTGGGTTTTACATTTAAAGAGAATTGTCCCGATGTTCGTAACACCAAGGTGATCGATATTGTTCGCCATCTGGAAGAATATCATATTGATGTTGATATTTACGATCCCTGGGCTAAGCCGGAAGAAGTGCAACATGAGTATGGAGTAAGCTCCACGCAGGAAATCCCCGCGGGATGCCAGTATGATGCCGTTATCCTGGCGGTTGCGCACAAGGAGTTTACCTATAAAATGATCAAAGGTCTTTGCCAGGATCAGTTTGTTTTATACGATGTAAAATCGCTTCTCGAAAAAGAACTGGTTGATGCCAGATTATAATAAGAACAACCCGGTCAAACAAACGCATCGCGCTAAATAATTCCAACAAGCAGTTATGTATAATACAAAATTTCACGATCAGGATTTATCCCGATACAGCTTCCTGGTTACCGGCGGCGCCGGTTTTATTGGTTCCAATCTGGTAGAATATCTTTTGAAATACGGAGCCGGCAAAGTGCGGGTGCTCGATAATTTCAGCACCGGTTCCAGAGGCAATCTGGAAGAATTTTTTTCCAATCCCGCATTTGAACTGATTGAAGGCGATATCCGCGATCTGGAAACCTGCCACCAGGCAGTGAAGGAAATTGATTTTGTATCGCACCAGGCGGCGCTGGGCTCTGTTCCCCGTTCGATCAACGATCCCATTACTTCCAATGATGTAAATGTCAGCGGATTCCTGAATATGCTGGTTGCGGCCCGCGATGCAGGCGTTAAGCAATTTGTGTACGCCGCCAGCTCCAGTACCTATGGCGACCATCCCGGTTTGCCAAAAGTGGAGGATCTGATTGGAAATCCGCTTTCTCCCTATGCCGTTACCAAGCTGGTGAACGAGCTGTATGCGGGCGTATTTTCAAAAGTGTACGGATTTCATTCCATCGGCCTGCGATACTTTAATGTTTTCGGTCCGAAACAAAATCCAAAAGGGCCTTATGCGGCTGTAATCCCCCTGTTTGCACAGGCAGCAATCAATGGCCAGGCCCCGGTTATTTTCGGCGATGGCGAGCAGTCGCGTGATTTCACGTTTGTGGAAAATGCGGTGCAGGCCAATCTCAGGTCCATGCTTGCAAAGAATCTCACCGAAAATACCGTCATTAATATCGCGGTAGGGGAAACCACCAGCCTGAACCAGCTTTGGGAAATGATCCGGAATCTTCATTCAATAGAACTTTCTCCCATTTATAAAGAACCCCGGCGCGGCGACGTGCGGTATTCGCTGGCCGATATCAGCCGCGCGAAAAATCTGGTGGGTTACGATCCGCAGGTACGGTTTGAGGATGGACTGGCCATTACATTCGAATGGTACAAATCGGCCGAAGCAGTTCCGGGATAAGCATTGCGGGGAGGAGGCCAAAACTTCGGTTTTTGCCATTACACACTGAAAAACAACTAACTTCAAACTATCCATTTAATCACCATAAATACTTACGTGTGAAAAACAGAATTCCGGGAAATCTCCGTTATTATGCTCTGATTGCCATTGCAGGAATTTTATTTGTGTCTTGCGGATCGCCTAAAAAATTGCAGTATTTCTCGGATTTACCCGATGAGGGTGTGGTGAATCTTCCGCCGATCAAAATGGAAGAGCGGATAATACAGCCAAACGATGAGATCCTGATTGAGTTTGGCGCCCGCGACCCACAGGCAGCGGCCCCTTTTAATTCGATCAGCGGAACCAGCCCCGTAGTGGCGGGAGCCATTGATATTACGGCAACGCCTACCACCGGTGGCGGCGCGGCTCCCAACCGGGGGTATAAAGTAAATTCCCTTGGCCAGATCCAGCTTCCAATCCTGGGTTATATCCGGGTTCAGGGAATGACAATGGAAAAATTGAAAGATTCGCTGTTAAACATGGTGGCCCCCTACCTGAAGGATCCAATGGTAGTAACCAATTTTGCCAATTATAATTTTACCGTTCTTGGTGAAGTTCTTCGCCCCGGCGGTTATAATCTGCCTCTCGAAAGAACCACCATCTTCGATGCACTCGGAGCAGCCGGTGATCTTACCCCCAACGGGAAAAGATTAAATGTGAGCATTTACCGCGACTATAACGGAAAACGGACCATCCAGCGCCTGGATATGACAAAAAAAGATTTCCTGAACAACCCCAGTGTATTCCAGATTCGTCATAACGACGTGGTCTATGTACAAATGAACCGCTCCAGACAGGCAACGGAGGACGCGCGTTTGTTAACGATGTTCACCAGCTTTGCGGTGAGTATCGTATCACTGATATTGACCCTGACAAATTAAAAATTAAATATGGATCAGACATTTATTGAAGAAAAAGAAGAAGCGGGACTTGATTTCAAGCGCTATTTCTCAAAACTACTGAGAAACTGGTACTGGATCGTTCTGAGCCTTCTGGTGTTTGGAGTGGCGGCATTCTTCTATCTGCGTTATAAAGTGGCGCTCTACAAAGTTTCTTCCACCATTCTAATCAACGCGGTGAAACCCGAGTTTGATCCTGTAAATATTCTAACCGCAGGAACACTTAGTGGTGGTAAACAGGTTGAAAAAACCACCGACCTGGTAAATGAAATTTACATTATCCAGTCAACCGCCATGATTGGAAAAGTGGTAGACTCCATGAAGCTGAATGTAAGCATTACCCAGTACGGACTGATTAAAAACCAGCCTTTTCTTCCCGATCATTTGCCCGTTACGGTAAGAGTTCGGAAATCCCGGCCTTCGAACCAGTCGCCCCTGTACAAGTTCACCCTGACTGAAACTGGTTACAGTCTGGAGGATGAAGGCAATAAGTTCAACGGTTTTTATGGTACCCCATTGGTGCTTAACAGCGATACATTATATGTTTCCCTGAAAGAAAATACCAATTCAGCGGATTTTAAATCGTATGGACTGCAGTTATTAAGCCGCCAGGCCACCATCGGCCGTTACCTTGGCCGCCTGAGTGTTAGCCCGGTTCAGCGAGCCGGTGAAGGAATGCTGCAAATTGCCGTTAATGATGAAATTCCGGAAAGAGCAAACCGTTTTATAAATGTTCTGATTCACTACTATAATATCAGCAATCTCCAGTTTCAAAGTTCATCCACCAAACTGGCTCTCGATTTTCTGAATGAAAGGGTGGCTGCCGTTAGCAAGGAACTCGACAA
>JAEZAY010000131.1 GCA_023427575.1 Bacteroidota bacterium
ATGTTTTTCTACCAGGTAACGTTCGTGTTCACTTTGCATGTCAATGCCCCATTTCACATCGTATTTGAACTTCTTTTTCTTTAAGGGCGGCGACTGCATTAATATATCGATCGCTTCCGTATAGGTAATTCTTTCAAATTTATTGTTGATAACAAATTCCAACTTTTCAATCAAACCCCACTCGCTGCGTTGGTTCTGCGGCAGCTTTGCTTCTTCTTTTTCCAGGCGCCTTGCCAGAAAGTCGAGGTCTTCCCGATTGTTTTCGATTGCATATTTAATAATATAGCGAATGAATTCTTCGGCCAGATTCATATTGTCTTCCAGATCATTGAACGCCATTTCCGGTTCAATCATCCAGAATTCCGCCAGGTGGCGGGTAGTATTTGAATTTTCAGCACGGAAAGTAGGGCCAAAAGTATAGATCTCACCAAAACCCATGGCCGCCAGTTCGCCTTCCAACTGTCCGCTAACCGTAAGATTGGTGGCTTTTCCGAAAAAATCTTCCTTAAAATTGATGGATCCATCCTCGTTTCGTGGGGGATTATCCAGGGGTAACGTGGTTACCCGGAACATTTCGCCCGCGCCCTCGGCATCACTGGCCGTAATTACGGGCGTATGCATGTACAGAAACCCTCTTTCATGAAAAAAACGGTGGATGGCAAAAGCAAGTGAGTGCCGGATCCGGAAAATGGAACCAAATGTATTGGTGCGCAAACGCAGATGTGCTATTTCGCGCAGAAATTCAAGAGAATGCTCCTTGGGTTGAAGCGGGTATTTTTCCGCGTCGCTATCGCCCAGAATTTCAATATTTTCCGCTTTAACCTCCACATTCTGGCCCTTGCCGGGAGATGCGATCAGCAGCCCGGTTATTTTCAGCGAAGCGCCGGTAGTAATCCGTTTTAATAACTGATCTTCCGCTGTTCCCAGTTCGACCACTACCTGCAAATTGCTATTGGTTGATCCGTCGTTCAGCGCAATAAACTGATTATTGCGAAACGTACGCACCCAGCCCATAACCGTCACCTGCTGGTTCTTTGGTTCCTGCTTCAATAATTCGCTGATCTTAACCCGCTTGTTATACATAGACATCTGGTTTGTGAATGCCGCAAAGATAAATTCCAATTTCAGATTTTGATTTCTAGATTTTTTACCGCTGATTCACCACGCTTCCACTCGTATTTTATCCTGCTTTCCTAACTTCGGCCTTATGAAACTGGCATTTTTCTCTGCAAAATCTTACGACCGTCAATATTTTGGCCGCCATAATACCGAACATCAGATCGTTTATTTTGATGCGAGGCTTAACAAACAAACTGTTTACCTGGCCCAGGGCTGTGAAGGCATTTGTGTATTTGTGAATGATAACCTGAACCGCGATGTGATCCGCGAGCTGGGCCAAATGGGCATAAAATTGATTGTATTGCGATGCGCCGGCTTCAACAATGTAGATCTCGAAGCCGCTTCGGAATCGGGGATCCGCGTTGCAAGGGTACCAGCTTATAGTCCCTACGCAGTGGCCGAACACGCGGTAGCGCTGATTCTTACCTTAAACCGTAAAACTCATAAAGCTTATAACCGGGTTCGTGAGGGAAATTTCTCGCTGGAAAAGCTCACCGGTTTCGACCTGAATGGGAAAACGGTGGGAGTGATCGGTACCGGGAAAATCGGACAGATATTCTGTAAAATCATGCTGGGTTTCGGTTGCCGCGTTCTGGCATTTGATATAATGGCTAATAAAGATCTGGAAGCGATGGGAGTTGAATACCTGCCCCTGATCAGGCTGCTTCCAAAAGCAGATATTGTGGCTTTACACTGTCCGCTAACCGATCAAACCCATCATATCATAAATTCCCAAACCCTTAATATGATGAAGAAGGGAAGCATGCTGATCAATACCAGCCGCGGTGGCCTGATTGATACCGGGGCCGTGATTCATGCTTTAAAGACCGGCCATTTGGGTTATCTGGGAATTGATGTATACGAGCAGGAAGAAAAACTGTTTTTTACGGACCATTCCGAATCGCTGATCGATGACGAGGTTATTTTACGACTGATGAGCTTTCCTAACGTACTGGTAACATCGCACCAGGGTTTTTTTACTGATGAGGCACTGACCCAATTTGCCACCGTAACGCTTAAAAACATCGGGGATTTTGAAGAAGGAAGGTCAAATCCGGAAACCCTGCTGGTGGGTTAGATCGAGGTTCATAAGGTCATACGGCCCTTAAAAGCCTGAATTTAGAGCTGTTCATCAGCCTCTGTTTAACGAAATCTTAATTACCCTTTTTCCCCAAATCGTAAATTTTAGATTTTGATAGTCTATACTTTTGCGCGTTGTGGCTCAAAATTCTATTCAAATAGCGTTAGTCGGTAACCCTAACTGCGGAAAAAGTTCGCTTTTTAACGCGTTAACGGGTCTGAATCAAAAGGTTGGGAATTTCCCGGGCGTAACGGTAGACAAAAAAACCGGCAATTCGGTTATTTCCGAACGGCTGCGATCCACGGTAATTGATTTGCCAGGTTCCTATAGCCTTTATCCCCGGCGTGAAGACGAATGGGTGGCATACCGGGTATTGATGGGCCAGGATCCATCCGTGGCTCCGGATATGGTAGTGCTGATAGCTGATGCCAGCAATCTGAAAAGAAATCTCTTATTTGCCTCCCAGATCATTGATCTGAAAATTCCAATGGTAATCGGACTTACCATGCTGGATATAGCGCGTTCAAAAAATATCGAAATCGATATTCCGGAACTGGAACGCGAACTGGGAGTGCCGGTCATACCCATCAATCCCCGCCGAAACAAGGGAATCCGGGAACTTAAAAAAACCATTGATGCCGTTGCCCATAATATGCATCCGCCGGGGCGCGATTTTGTAAATAATGAATCTTTTGCTCCGGAAGCGATTGGTGGTGTAAAAAAACTGGTTCCCCATCTCAGTGATTACAAGGCCGTTCATTATCTGATCAATCACGAATCATTTGCAATTGACCAGGGAACACAGGAAAAGATCGAGCAGCTGGAAGAACTGACCAATTTTAATCATACCAAAGTGCAGGCCGAGGAAATTCTGCAGCGGTATCAGCGGATTGAACATATCCTAAAGCTGGCCGTTTCGCAGCCCACGGAATTGCAGAAAGCCAGGTTCACTGAAAAGCTGGATGATGTGCTGCTTCATCGGGTTTGGGGTTATGGAGTTCTGCTGCTGGTTTTATTTCTCATGTTCCAGAGTGTATTCTGGCTGGCGGAATATCCCATGATCGCCATTGAATGGTTTTTTGCCGAGGCCACCGATTTTTTCCGTTCTTTTTTACCCGAAGGCTGGTTAAGCGATCTTTTTATCAACGGGATACTGGCGGGTTTGGGGGGAATTCTGGTTTTCATTCCCCAGATCATGATTCTTTTCGGTTTGATTACCATTCTGGAAGATACCGGCTATATGGCCCGGATCAGCTTTCTCTCCGATAAGCTGATGCGGAAAGTGGGGCTAAATGGCAAAAGCGTAATGCCCATGATCAGCGGCTTTGCCTGTGCGGTGCCGGCCATCATGAGTGCCCGGAGCATAGAAAATAAAAAAGAAAGATTACTTACGATCCTGGTTACGCCGCTGATGAGCTGCAGCGCGCGACTTCCTGTTTATACGGTTCTTATCAGCCTGGTGATCCCCAAAAAATTCGTTCTCGGGTTTTTTAACCTTCATGGGCTTGTCATGATGGGATTATACCTGCTGGGGCTTGTTATGGCACTGCTTGTTTCGTATGTGGCCCGATGGTTTATCCGTAGCACTGAAAAAAGTTTTTTTATCCTTGAACTTCCTACCTACCGCTCGCCCCGGTGGAACAGTATTGTTCAGACCATGATCAGCAAGGCCAGAATTTTTGTGGTAGATGCCGGAAAAATCATCATGATCATCAGCGTGATCTTATGGGCACTCAGTTCTTATGGCCCGGGAGATTCCATGCAACGCGTGGAAGATCAATATACCCAGGCGATTGCCGAACAGCCCGGTAATGAAGACCAGCTCAATAAGGAGAAAGGCACCGCTCTCCTGCAAAATTCATTTGCAGGCAGGCTGGGCCAGTCGATGGAACCCTTTATCGAACCGCTGGGTTTCGACTGGAAAATCGGCATTGCCCTGATAACCTCATTTGCCGCGCGGGAAGTATTTGTGGGTACCATGGCTACTTTGTACAGTGTAGAAGAAGATGAGAGTGATAACAGCATGATGCTTCGCGAAAAAATGGCCCAGGCTACCAATAGCGAAGGCCAGAAAGTATATACACTTGCAACGGGATTGTCACTGATGATATTCTACGTATTTGCCATGCAGTGTATGAGCACACTGGCGATAGTGAAACGAGAAACCAGAAGCTGGAAATGGCCGGTCATTCAATTCGTATATATGACCGGACTGGCCTATGTTATGAGCTGGATCGTTTATGTTTTGTTTAGGTAAACAAAAGCTGAAATAGTTGGAGGCCGGAGATTTTCCGGCCTTTTGCGTTTTGGGATTTGCCCTGCCTGGATTTGCAGCCAGCCTGCCGATTATACAACAATCTCCTTCCGGTAACGTTAATTAGGCAGCACTAATCCGCTACCTATGAAAAGGAATCTCCTTTTGAGCCTGCTATTGTTTTTAATGATGCAGAGCTTCGGCCAGATCCAGTGGACTGGCAATCAGAACGCCAGTTTTTTTATAAAAGAGCTGTCGGTTAATTCCCATTCCGGAAAAAGCTTCCGGTTTGAAATCGCGGTACACGCGCCCGGTTCTGAACTGCCGGCGGGAATCAACCTCGAAATGGCGACCTACGAAAATCAACTGCTGGTAATAAAACCTTCCGTAACAGAAACCCGTCGCGAGCAGGACTGGGTGGTTTTTTCGTTATCGGGAAAAATTCCGAAGGCGGCCGATAAACTTTGCGCAATTGTATCAATCCATGAAGAAGGCTTGTTTTACTTTGACGATGTCAACTTTTATATTGAATCCGATTCGTTGCGCTGGAAACAGATAACAGTTAGCAATCCGTCTTTTGAAGAAGGAGATTACCGAGTTCCCGGTTATATAATCCGGAGCAATGATAATATCAGCGGTTACCAGCTATCAACCCACATTTTCAAGATTGGAACGCAGTCGCTGTTAGTGGAGAACAAAAAGTCCCGGCGAACTTTACAAGCCGGATCGCGATAGTATTCAACTGTTTTGTATGAATATTTATTCATTGAGGCTGGCGCTGAAAACCCTGATCGTTTTTGCAGCATTCTTCGCCTGTAAAAAAAGCGGCAGGCCGGCAGAGGAATTGTACCGGATAGAAGGAGCCTTCAAGGTGAATGGATTGAACAGAACCTACCTGGTTCAACTTCCACCAAATTATTACAAATCAGATCAATTTTCCCTTGTACTCGGATTTCATGGCGGCGGGGGCACGGGCAGGCAGTTCGAGTTCAGCAGCCGGCTCTCAGAAAAAGCAGCCAATGCCGGATTTATTGCGGTTTACCCGGATGGCACCAGGGGCGATGGGCCCCTGCAGATTCAAACCTGGAATGCAGGCGCCTGTTGTGGTCAGTCGAGCGCTAAAAACATCGACGACGTACAATTTGTGAGCCAGTTGATCGACACCCTGATTTCAAAATATAAAATTGACCGCCGCAAGGTTTTTGCCACCGGGCATTCAAACGGCGGAATGTTAAGCTACCGTTTAGCCTGCGAATTATCGCATAAGATAGCGGCAATCGCGCCGAATGGTTCTACCATGGTGGTAAACCAGGCCTGCCGTCCGTCCCGCCCGGTACCCATCTTACACATGCACTCGGTGGGCGATGAACATGTTCCGTATGAAGGAGGCATTGGGAACGGAATCTCCGGAATTTATAATCCACCCCTGGACTCCGTTCTGAATGTATGGGCTGCCAACAATTTTTGCAATCCTGTTGCTGTGACTGAAAACAGACCCATGTATAAAATCACAGAATGGAAAGACTGTCGGAATAATGTATCAATGAAATATTATCTGACCCTCGATGGAGGTCATGCCTGGCCGGGGGGTTTAAGAGGAAGTTCTGGTGGTGATGAGCCTTCCAGCTCAATTAATGCAAACGATCTGCTTTGGGAGTTTTTTTCGCAGCATAGTCTACCCTGATAAACCCATCCTGTAAGACAAGGGCAATCAAAAAGCATAAAATTGGAAATCCTGGTTTGGAATTTATTGGTGTCCGGGTAAGATATATTCCCCGGGCCTCGGGAAAAATCCGTTCAAAAAATTGAAACGACGCAGTGATAATGTGCCAATGTGCTAATCTGGAAATGTGATAATTTGATAATGTGATAATCAGTGGTGTCCGGGTAAAATGTATTCCCCCGGGCCTCGGAAGAAATCCGTTAAGAAAATTGAAACGGACGGCAATGCGAATGTGCAAATGTGCCAATGTGCTAATGTGATAATTTGGTAATTTGTTAATTTGATAATGCGCGGATTTGCAAAATGAAACGTACGGGTAAAATAAAACACGTCACAGCTAAAGAATATAACTGTCCGGATTTGAATTTGCACATCAGCACATTTGCACATTCGCATTGCCGTCCGTTTCAATTTTCTTAACGGATTTCTTCCGAGGCCCGGGGGAATACATTT
>JAEZAY010000159.1 GCA_023427575.1 Bacteroidota bacterium
GGGTTATGAAATGGATACTTCCAGCCGCAATTTTGCCCCTTCTCATGATCTTCGAATTACATCATCGCTGGATGAATACCGCGAACGATTGTGGGCAGGACCAACCTCCGTGCTGGCGGCGGATAAAGAAGGCTGGATCGTTTCGATTACACCCAGCGGTGGCTGGATCCCCGCGGTGATAGCGGGAAATACAGGCGTAGGGTTGAGTCAGCGGGTGCAAAGCTTTGTTCTCGATTCTACCATAAATCCTTTTAATGTGGTGGCGCCCGGTAAAAGACCACGCGTTACCTTAACTCCGTCGCTGGCCTTAAAAGACGGAAAGCCTTTTCTTTCCTTTGCCGTTCAGGGCGGCGATACCCAGGATCAGAATCTGCTTCAGTTTTTCCTGAATATAGTCGAATTTAATATGAACGTTCAGCAGGCCGCAGAAGCGGGTAATATCAACAGCAACCAGCTCTGGCTATCGCTGGGCGGAACCAACACCGATGACCGCAAGCCCCGCCCCGGGAATCTTCTGCTGCATGACAAAACCCCTGAAAAACTGCGGGAACAACTGCAAAAAATGGGTTATAAACTTTCTTTTGATGACCGTACCAGCGGCCCCATTAACGCGATTTGGTTCGATCATAAGCATGGTGGCTTTTGGGGCGGGTCCAGTAATCATGGTGAGGACTATGGGATTGGATGGTAAGATGTAAAATTCGCAGATTGTGAAGCAATGTTGCCTGTGAAAGCTGGCATGACTCGGGTACGGACCAGGAGCACCCGCTGCTTAATCAATGTTCCGGGCCTTGTACCAGCGTAATAGTTTTCGCGATAACTGTTTTGTTTTTCGCGAATAGGCAGGGGCCAGGTTCCGGCTTTCTGTCTGATCGGCAATTATATCATAAAGCTGCAGCTCTGAGCCATCCGGCTCCATCAGCAGTTTCCAGTTTCTGGATCTGAGAGCCAGCTTTGGCGAAATGTTTTCCGCTTTTCCGGGAAGGGGATTATTATTGTAGTACCAGTAAATTTCCTTTTTCTTTTGCGAACTGATTCCTGTAAATTGTTCCAGCTCATTGCGGCCATCCGAACGATAATTCGGCGGCAGCCGGGAATTAGTTAAAGCAGCTATCGTTGGTAGCAGATCAACCACTGAAATCACGGATTTTGTGTTTAGCACTCCCGCCGGAATTTTTCCAGGAAGGAAAGCAATAAGCGGACTTCGAATCCCACCTTCATACAAACTCCACTTTCTTCCGCGCAGATCACCGGCACTGCATGGGGGTGAGCCGCCATCTTTATAATAAAAGGGCCAGTCGGTGGGGCCATTGTCGCTGGTCAGAAATATAACGGTATTGTTTAACCGGCCCGACTGTTCAAGCTCATCCACAATCCTTCCCAACTGGATATCCATTTGCTCCAGTACGGCAAGAAATTTCTGTTGTTCTTTATCTTCGGTCGCCGAACGGTATTTCTCCGCAGATCCCGGAGCAGGATTATAGGGGTCATGTACATCGTTGAGCCAAAAATTTACAAATACCGGCTGCTCTTTGTTTTCTTTCAGGAAATTAAGAATGCTGTCAACATACAGTTCGGTTTGTTTATGCTGTGGGGCGGCAATAATTTTACCACGGCCCAGCCTGGCGCTTTGCCGGTTCAGGTTATCATCGCCGTGCAGGGTCCGGTTGCCCAGGCCTTCAAAACTGGTGAAAGAACGGTCGAAACCATACTCTGTGGGAAGAGGAGCGTCGGCTACATCCCTGCCTCCCCCCAAATGCCATTTTCCATAATGCGCAGTAGCATACCCGTTAGCCTTCAGCATTTTGGCCATTGTAAATACCGATGCGGGAAGGTAATCGGGCATATTGTTCTCTTTGTTCTTTTTCCTGTCGGCCAGGTAGGTATAGATCTTATGTTTCGCCGGATATTGACCCGTTAGCATGGCAACCCGGGAGGGGGAGCAAACCGGTGAGTTGGAATAGAACTGTTCAAAGCGGGTACCGCGGCTGGCCAGCGCATCGATGTTTTTGGTGCGTGCATCGCGGTTTCCATAACAACCCAGATCACCATAACCGAGATCATCAATAAAAACAATCAATACATTGGGTTTTTGATCCTGTGCCATGAGCGCCAGAGGAAAAATTAAAATCAGGAACAGGTGAAATAAATTTTTCATATAAACTCAACCAGGGTTTGCAATGCATGTATGGAATTGGTAAACAAAAATCAACGGGGCTGTGGCGCCAGTAATCAGCTTTGAATATAAACTCATTTTTTAAAAATAGAAGCTTCGGTTTTTTATTTTCGGGCTTTGAATTATGTCCGGCAGAATGTATATTTCGGACAAAATTCCCCCCGCCCGAATGAAAACGTATTTAAAGGCATGCACTCTGCTTGTTTTCCAGTTTTACCTGCTTCCTTCTTTTGCACAGCAATCCGATGAATTAAACGATTACATTCAGCGCCTTCGGAAGGATCAGGCAGGTGAACGAAAAGAGACCGGTTTTTTAAGCGCTGGTTCCGATTTTTTATATGGCCAGGATTATTTAGAAGCGAAAAACTATTCTTCCGCCGTCTGGTATTTTCAGGATGCACAAAAAAAAGAGAAAGACAATCCTTTTTTTAATTACCAGCTGGCTGTTTCCCTGCTCCGTCAGGATGAGGCTGCAAAGACTGCTTTGGGAAAAGAATATTTAGAACGGGCTTTGCAGATAAAGCCTTCTTTAAAAGAACGGTTCAAGGCTGATTTTCCCGCGAATGCCATTGCTGCCGCTGAACCTCCGGCTGCGAGTCCGGAACAAAAACCCGTAGCCGATTTCTCCGGACCTGAACTGCTGGAAGATTATATTCAGGCTTTAAAGCAATCGAAAGCCAATAGCGGTGCACTAACGGCCATGAACACCGCCGGAAATACTATCATGTACGGCATCGAATATTACGAGGCCAAAGATTATGAATCTGCTGCCTCGCGGTTCCGCTTAGGACTTATACAGGATCCGGAAAATGCCTTTGCGCATTACATGCTGGCCATATCGCTGGAAGCGCAGGGAAAACCCGGGGAAGCAAAACCGCATCAT
>JAEZAY010000211.1 GCA_023427575.1 Bacteroidota bacterium
ATTTCAAGCTGCCGGATCTTACGCTCCAGTTCATCCAGTTCTTCCGGCATGGAATTCATTTCAAGCCTCAATTTCGCGGCCCCTTCATCAATAAGGTCGATGGCTTTATCCGGAAGGAACCGATCGGAAATATACCGGTGCGATAATTCCACCGCCGCAATAATGGCTTCATCCTTAATCCGGACATGGTGGTGAGTTTCATACCGGTCTTTCAATCCACGTAAGATGGATATTGCATCTTCCACGGTGGGTTCATCAATCAAAACCTTCTGGAATCTTCTTTCTAAGGCTTTGTCCTTTTCGAAAAACTTTTGATACTCATTCAGGGTAGTTGCCCTAATGGCCCGGAGTTCGCCCCGCGCCAGCGCCGGTTTCAGAATATTGGCAGCATCCATGGCGCCTTCGCCCCCACCCGCTCCAACCAGGGTATGGATTTCATCGATAAACAGTATAATCTCGCCATCACTGCCCGACACTTCCTTTATCACGCTCTTCAGCCTTTCTTCAAACTCACCCTTGTATTTAGCGCCTGCAATCAACAAGCCCATATCAAGAGCATAAATAATTTTTGATTTAAGATTTTCAGGAACATCCCCGTTTACGATCCGGTGGGCAAGGCCTTCCGCAATGGCGGTTTTACCAACTCCGGGTTCACCTACCAGAATCGGGTTGTTTTTTGTTCTTCTTGAAAGTATATGCAGGGTTCGGCGAATTTCCTCATCCCTGCCAATCACCGGATCCAGTTTACCGGCACGTGCCATTTCATTGAGGTTCTTCGCATATTTGTTTAAAGCGTTAAACTGCGTTTCCGATGTTTGCGAGTTGGAACTGCTGCCTTTTTTTAAATCTTTAATGGCAGCCACCAGGCCTTTTTCAGTAAGCCCCGCGTCTTTTAAAATCTTGCTGGTATTGTCCGAGCCCTGAACAAGAGCAAGAAGCAGATGTTCGACACTTACAAACTCATCGCCAAACTGCTGCAATACCGCGCCCGCCCGCAACAAAAGGTTGTTGGCATCGCGGCTGATAGACTGCGCCGGATCTCCTGCCTGAACCTTTGGAAGTTTACGCAAACTTTCTTCCAGTCGGTTTTCGACGAAATGAAGATTTGCATTGCTTTTTTTCAGCAAAAATTCCACCGGTGAATTTTCATCATTCAGCAGGGCCCGAAGGATATGCTCAGTTTCAATATTTGGATTCTGATTATTAAAAGCCAGTTGCTGCGATTGTGCAATCGCTTCCTGTGCCTTGATAGTATAATTGTTCAGATTCATAGTCTTGTTAAATAAAGGTTATCGACTTGCATTTACTTATTAACTGATTATCTTGTTCTCATGAACTTGGTTCAGCACATTTAAATGAAGTAACCAGAATGCTTCAAAATGTACTCCAAAGCAAATAGACCTGAAACTATGACACGCAAACTCATTATAAACTGCCTGTTAAGCAGCCTTTTTCTGATTTTCCTGCAAATCTTACACCCTGCTAAAACCCAGGCCCAGTTTGCGGTGGCGGACGCATTGCTGCAGCAAAATTCAAAACAGTATGGAGGTCAGCTCGCGGCCCTGGTTTGGAAGGACGATAGTTTGTATTATAAAAAGGAAATCGGGGAATTTAACATCAATACACAGGTTCCCATGGGCGCTGCCAGCAGTTGGATGACAGTTGCGCTCGTCATGCATTTTGTGGACCAGGGAAAATTGTCGCTGGATGATCCGGTCAGCAGGTATCTACCGGTGTTTGCAAAATATTCTAAAGGATATTTAACCATCCGCCACTGCCTTACGCATACCACCGGACTTGAAACAGAAAAGGGCGGGATTGAAAAATTTTTTCAGCGTAAAAAATTTGGTTCGCTGGAAGAAGAAGTGGAATCTTTTGCCTCCAAAAGAGAAATTATCAATAATCCGGGTGAGGCGGTTTCGTATAGTAATATGGGAATTAACATCGCTGGCCGCGTGTTGGAAGTGGTTGGCAAGAAAAGTTTTGATCGCCTGATGGCTGAAAAAATTACCCGTCCTCTGGGCATGAAGCGGACCACATTCAGTTCAGAATATGCCGTTAATCCCTATTCCGGCGCTATTTCCACGCCTTCTGATTTTGTCCGGTTTCTGACCATGCTTTTGAACAAAGGAACCTATAAAGGAAAAAAGATTCTTTCGGAAGAATCGGTTCAGTCTATGGAAACATATCAGAACAAAGAGCTACAACCATCGCCGCTGCCCCTTCCACTGCAGGGTTACGATCAATCCTTTGCCGCCTGGGTTCAGCAGAAAGACAGCAATGGAAATCCGCAGGTGCTGGTTAGCCCGGGTTTGATCGGTGGATTTGTATACCTCGACAAATGCCGGAATACCGCTGGAGTGATCGCGGTAAAAGCCCAACCGAAAGAAGAAAAGGAAAATATTTACCTGAAAGTGAAAGAGGCTGTTGACGCCACCGTTTCCTGTAAATAGAATAAAAATGATGGCAGATCATTTCGGATCTGCCATCATGCACTTTTTATTGATGAATCAGAT
>JAEZAY010000220.1 GCA_023427575.1 Bacteroidota bacterium
ATGTAACTACAAGGCTGGGCATTACAATTACTTCCAGTTTAACAGAAACCGCCCTGCCAATGGCCAGCATCGGCCGTTATGATTCCGGGCCGGTGATAACAGACAACTGGATGGAGGATGCCGAAATATTTTTACAAAGAACCGGGGCCGGTGAAAAAATCAGGAAGCTTATTCGAATTCATCAAAGCGAAATTTTAAGACTGGTACGCTCAAATCGTGAAGTCAGAACCGCCTGGATCAGGTATAATGGACCTGCTTTTCTGAATCATATCGCGCGAAGCATCCGCGAAGACGATTTAATTCCCGCCGCCATTCATTCATACACATTAGAAACGCTGATTCTGAAAATGAGTGCCGTGCTTATGCGGCATGGTTCGGAGAAGCTGATCAAAGACCTGGAAGTGAATTACGGCCTCCTGCTCGAAATCGTTGGTTCTGGAAAGCGGTTCAGTGAATGGATGGAAAAACTGGAGCAAATCACGCATCGGCGTTCGGCATTTTATTCAGATATCAGCTCATAGTTAAAACAATGGCAGAAAATCAACCTGGTACAATCGAATCCCTTGCTATAGAAGTGGCAAAAATCTTTGACCCGATGCGGGAACGCATTGAAGATGGTGAAATACTGATTCTTCTGGAGGAGTTAGGGATCTCATTCCCGGATAATCTTGCCTCCGATAACGGCTTTCAAACCGCCGTTAAAGATGTATCAGACAAGATCGCCTTATTTCCTTCGCTGATCAGCACCCTGATTAAAAACCTAAAAGATGAAGATTATGCCGGCGCCGCGGCAAAAACCGGTGAGATTATTCAAATCATCGTTACACTGGTAGAAAAGTTTCAGGTGATTGCAGACGAAATAGAATCGAACAAACCCTATCCCGGTATCACCGATACAGAGCTAAATGCTTTTCTTCTAAATCTGGCGGAAAATATCGTCGATTACCTGGTAATTTCTTATTTCGAAAACACCCTGCCCACATTTTCAGCGTTTTTTGAATTTTTCGGAATCTTCGAAATCACCCCAACGAATGTTGGCTCCACCAACCCGCTGAACCCCGAATACACTAAAAAAAATCTGAATTTCAGCCGGCTCGGGCAGTTCCTGGAAAATCCCGCCAGTCTTGCCAGGGAATTATACGGCTGGGGTGATGATCAATTCACCGGTGAGCTTTTGTTTCGCAAACTGGAAAAACTTTTAAACGGCGTGGGATGGCCGGCTGTATTTGAAAGCAATGGCCAGCCCCGGCTCGATCTGCTGGTCGGCAAACTGGAACCACGCACCGATATAGATCCGAAGGGAATTGCACTGGTGATTAATGAAGTGATTGGCGGCAACTTCAGCTATACTTTTTCGGAAGATTACTGGAAACTGGAAGCCGGCTTTGAAGCGGGCCTTCCACTTACAGCGGCAGCCATCGTTCAGCCCAATGGTGTTGTTACCCTCGAGCCACCCAGCGCCAGCCCGCTGGATGGCCGCGCCTTTGTAAAATGGACGGCCATTGATCAGGTAGATAATTTGCCGCTGCTTCTTATCGGAAGCAGAACGGAAAGCCGGCTCGAAGCAAAAGAGATTTCAGCCCTCGTTGAAATTCAGTTTACCTGGGATGGATCCAAAGCCAATGGAGTAATTAAAACTGAAGCGGAAATAAAGGACGGAAAGCTGGTAATTAAACCCGGTGATCCCGATGGATTTCTGGCGAAAGTCCTTCCCCCCGAGGGATTCACCCTCGATTTCAATGTACTGTTGGGACTAAGCAGTGCCAAAGGCTTCTACTTCCAGGGAAGCGGAACGCTGGAGTTCGATATACCTGTCTCTATTTCTCTGGGACCAATTGAAATTCTGAACCTGACATTAGGAATCACTCCCGGATCAGAATTGGGAATCAGTCTGGGTACCGATATCCGGGCCATGCTGGGTCCATTTACGGCGGTAGTCGAAAATATGGGAATGAAAACGACTTTTACATTCCCCGAAAACCGGAAGGGAAACCTTGGCCCGATTAATCTGGAGATCGGTTTTAAACCACCAAATGGGATCGGGCTCTCGCTGGATGCGGGCGTTGTTAAAGGTGGCGGTTACCTGATGTTTGATTTTGATAAGGGCGAATATGCCGGCGCGTTGGAATTGAGTTTTGAAGGTCTGTTTGCTTTTTCCGCCATCGGAATCATAACCACCAAATTCCCCGACGGCTCCACCGGTTTTTCCTTGCTCCTGCTCATCAATGTAACCTTTGGAACGCCGATCGTATTGGGCTATAATTTTTATCTGGCCGGCGTTGGCGGATTGATTGGACTTCACCGCAGCGTTAGCACCATTGATCTGCAAAAAGGCGTGCAGGCCGGATCCCTCGACAGCATTCTTTTCCCCGAAAATGTAATAGCAAACATAACCCGGATTATCAGCGACCTGAAGTCGATATTCCCGGTAAAACAGGATCAGTTCGTACTTGGCATCATGTTGCGGATTACCTGGAATACCCCGGCAATTCTGATTGTAGATGCCGGACTGATTATCGAGTTCCCAAATCCAATCCGGATATGTATCCTGGGCATAATCCGTTGTGCCCTACCCACACCTGATGAAGCCATTGTTGAACTGAACGTCGGCTTCGTGGGTATCATCGATTTTGAAGAAGAGCTGCTATCATTTGATGCATCCATTTTTGATTCCCGAATCCTCACTATTACGTTGGAAGGCGATATGGCCTTGCGGATCAGTTGGGGTGAAAAACCCGATTTTCTGGTCAGCGTTGGCGGATTCCATCCGGTGTATACTCCTGCCGCCCATTTGAAGCTGCTTAAAATGAAACGCATCACGGTAAACATTTTAAGCGGGAATCCAAGCCTTGTATTAACTGCCTATTTCGCCGTTACCACCAACACC
>JAEZAY010000233.1 GCA_023427575.1 Bacteroidota bacterium
GTATTGGGAGATGTGGACGGCGATGGAAAACCTGATATCCTTATTGCCGATAAAAAGCAATTTGCCTGGTACCGGAATGGCGATTGGAAACGCTTTGTAATGGTAGAAAATCTAACCATGCATGACAATGTTTGCATTGCGGCCCGCGATCTGGATGGCGATGGAAAAGTGGAGGTGGCCGTTGGCGCGCAATGGAATCCGGGTGAAACCAGCGATGCCGAACAATCGGGTTCAGTGCATTATTTACTTCGCCCCGATGATCCCACTCAACGCTGGACTCCGGTGAAACTTCCTCATGAACCAACCACTCACCGGATGCGCTGGGTTCGTGCCGATAACAAATCATACCTGCTGGTGCTGCCGCTTCACGGCCGCGGGAACCAGAATGGAAGCGGAGCGGGTGTGCGGATTTATGCATACGAGAAACCGACCGATCCAAACAGGGAATGGAAAAGAATTCTTATCGACAGCAGCATGCATCTTACCCATAATTTTGACGTGATGGAGTCCCCGGCAGAAACCACCATTTTTGTTGGAGGTAAAGAAGGGGTAATCCCATTCGAATTAAAAGCATCTGAAAAAACATTTAAGCGCAAATCGGCTCTTTCCGGATTTCCCACAGGTGAAACAAGGCTTGCAAAAACAAACGGATTGAATTATTTTATGGCGACAATTGAACCCATGCATGGCAATCAGGTAGTGATTTATGACAACAGGGAACGCCAGGTTCTGAGCACGGGTTTGAAGGAAGGGCATGCATTGGGAGTGGCGGATTTTTTTCGCTCCGGTTCAAATCAGATAGTGGCGGGCTGGCGTAATCCGGATGCTGATGGAAAAACAGGAATCAGGCTATTTTATAAGGATGCCGGTTCAAATAAAGAATGGAGTAGTGCCTGGATCGACGAAAACGGTATGGCTTGTGAAGACCTGCAGGTTTTAGATCTGAATGCGGATGGCCGACCTGATATTGTGGCTTCGGGACGAGCCAGCCGCAACCTGAAAATTTACTGGAACCTTGCCAGATAGGAGGTTCAGATGGAGCGGATCTTTTTGATCAGGCAGATGATTGGCAGCTTAAAAAGGAAAATCATTCCATTGAATAAGACAGATATCTCCCATCCGCTGCAATCGGAAACTGCTGTTACGGCGGAACTAAAGCCGGCCACAATAAAGCTGGCAAGAATTGATGAAATTGATCTTTTGAGAGGTCTTGTAATGATCATCATGGCGCTTGATCATACCCGTGATTATTTTCATGCGCCGGCCTTTGTTACAGATCCACTTGATCTGCAAACAACCACCCCGCTTTTGTATTTTACCAGGTGGATCACGCATTTCTGCGCCCCGGTTTTTGTTTTCTTATCGGGCAGCTCCATTTATTTTCAAAGCCTGCGAAAAGACAAATCATCTCTGCAGGTATTTTTATTAAAGCGGGGCTTATGGCTGGTTTTTGCTGAAATTTTCATCATCTCTCTTATTATCACTTTCGATTTTACCTTTTCCGCAATTCTGCTGCAGGTGATCTGGGCTATTGGAATCGGAATGATCTTGCTGGCGCTGCTGATCAGGCTTCCGTTCTGGTTGCTGTTCTCACTCGGGCTGGCGATTGTATACGGGCATAATCTGCTCGATTATTATGAAGCATCCAATCCCCCTCCTTATCCGGTATGGTATCATGTATTACATGCGCGGGCTTTCCTGCCCCTGGGCCCGGAAACCCTCGTGGCGGTACTATATCCTGTTCTGCCATGGACCGGCGTAATGATCCTCGGGTATTGTTTTGGACGGATCTATAAAATGCCGGTAACAGTAAAAAAGCGAAATTCTATAATCGCGATGATCGGACTTGCGCTTCTTACACTTTTTGTCGCGTTGAGGATGATCAATGTATATGGTGACCCACAGCCATGGACCGAATCGAAGAACACTTTTTACAGTTTTCTTTCCTTTCTGAATACCCAAAAATATCCGCCCTCGCTCTTGTTTCTATGTATGACCATCGGCCCGGCCCTGCTTTTCCTGGCAGCATTCGGTCAAAGCAGATCGTGGCTCTCAAAAATCATAACCGTGTATGGGCGGGTCCCTTTCTTTTATTATGTGGTCCACTTTTTTGTGTTGCACCTGATAACTGCCGTTCTTTTTTTGATGCGGGGTCATTCTTTTGCAGAGGGACTGAATGGCCTACCGGGATTTCCTTTCCGGTTTGTGGTGCCGGGCGAAGGGTATGGACTTGGCATTGTTTATATTGTATGGATCCTCGTTGTGATGTTATTATATCCGCTTTGCAAATGGTTCAGTAATTATAAGCGGAATCATAATAATTGGTGGCTGAGTTATTTGTAATACGGCAAAAGGGTGGTGAGAATTTAAAAATGAAGTTCGGATCCCGATGGCACGATTATTAATGTGTGTAAACTAAATTTCGTTCTATGAATAATTTCTTCAGGGCTCTGATAGCCGGCTATGGAGCAAAAAAATTGGGTGGTGGCTGTTTTGGTACCATCATCGTATTTATAATTATCTGGGTATTACTTGGTCAGTGTAATTAGTATTGGCCGGAAACAAAAAGATCGCAGTTGATATAGCTGCGATCTTTTTATCATTATATCATTAGTGTCAGGGTAAAATGTATTCCCCCGGGCCTCGGAAGAAATCC
>JAEZAY010000326.1 GCA_023427575.1 Bacteroidota bacterium
GCATGCTCTGCCCCCAGTTGTGCAGTTGGCGCCACTCTATGGAATGGTTGCCGAAGATCTGAATGGCGATGGATTCCTCGATCTTGCCGTGGTGGGCAATGATTATGGTACAGAGGTTTCGATTGGAAGATATGATGCTTTAAACGGACTTGTTTTAATCGGCGATGGAAAAGGCGGTTTTAATGCCATGACCAATCTGGAATCTGGTTTTTATGTTCCGGGCAATGCCAAAGCACTGGTGAAACTCAGAGGCAGCAATAATTCCTACCTGCTGGCTGCCACCCAAAATAAGGATTCACTGAAATTATTCAGAGCCAATGGGACTTACCAGATTCCAGCTATAGGCCCGGCAGATGTTTCAGCCACCATCTATTATAAAAATGGCCATTCCCGGAAAGAAGAATTCTACAGAGGCTCCTCTTTTATTTCTCAGTCAGCGGGATTTATACCTGTAAATGAACAAATCAGCCGGATTGTTATCCTTAACAATAAGGGTGAAAAAAGGGAATTGTTGTATTAGTGCGCGTTGGAATAATGTCATTATTATCCATTCGGACTTAGGCAGAACCAGATCATTAACAGCGCAATCAATTATAAGCTGGTTACCCGGATTACCACACCTTCATCACCGGCCAGATCGATGCTGGAATCAAAATCAGCGCCTTCCAATTCCGGGGTGCTGGAAAATTCAATTTTTCCTTTAATCGAACGATTTTTGGATTTATAGTAAAGAGGCCGGTGGCTAAGATTCAAAATAATAAAAAAACTATCTGATCCGGGAGATTCGCGCAGGTAAGCAATGGCCTGGTGATCACTGCTAACCGGGCGATAACTTCCCACCATTAAAGCGGGTTCGGATTGGCGGAGCCTTATCATTTTCCGGTACAGGTTGAGTATGGAAGCCGGTTCCTGCTTCAATATTTCCACATTGTTTCTGTTCGCTCTTTTTTCCATCCGAAGCCAGGGCTTCGTATTGCTGAAACCCGCGTTTTGCGAACTGTCCCACTGCATGGGAGTTCGTGAAGGATCACGGCTAAGATTTTTATCGGGCATGTTTAATCCCTGGGGATCCTGAATTTCATCAGTGGGAATCGGAACATCGCGAACCGATAATTCATCGCCATAATAAATAGTAGGCGTACCGCGAAGCGTTAGTAACAACATCATGGCAATCTTCGACTGCTCCATTCCAACCCTGCTGGTAATCCGCGGCTGATCGTGGTTTCCCAATACCCAATTCGGCCATCCTTTTTCCGGAAGCGCGCCTTCATATTCATCAATGGATGCCCCAATGGTTCGGGCTTCCCACGGAAGCGATAACAACTGAAAATTAAAAGGCAGATGAGCGCCTTTCAGATTAACGCCGTAATAAGTTACCAGCTTACGGATTGGCAAATAGATTTCGCCGATCATCATGCGGTCTTCATAATCATCCAGAACTTCCCGCATCATCCGTACGATTTCATGCACTTCGGGCTGATCAGTGGAATAAACCGGCAACAGCCTATCGTAGGTGGCCATATGCTCTTTATAGTCCGGATTTTCGGGGTTGTCGCGAAACTGATCGTCTTTAATCATATGCCACATCACATCCACCCTAAATCCGTCAACACCCTTGTCGAGCCAAAACCGAAGTACATCCATCATGGCCTTTTGAACTTCCGGGTTCCGCCAATTCAGATCCGGTTGCTCTTTTAAAAATGCATGATAGTAGTACTGCCCGGTTTGTTCATGCCATTCCCAGCCACTGCCGCCAAAAACACTGAGCCAGTTATTGGGTTCTTTGCCGTTCACCGGATCTTTCCAGATATACCAGTCACGTTTTGGATTATCGCGCGAAGCGGACGATTCCAGGAACCAGGGATGCTGATCGGAAGTATGATTGGGAACAAGATCCAGAATCAGTTTCATACCTCTGTCATGAACTTCCTGAAGCAGATTGTCGAAATCTTCCATCGTCCCGAAAATCGGGTGAATGTCCGTATAATCGGAAATATCGTATCCGAAATCGGCCATCGGCGACGGGTATATGGGCGAAATCCAGATTGAATTAATACCCAGCCACTGCAAATAGTCGAGGCGACCGGCAATTCCTTTTAAATCACCAATTCCATCGCCATTGCTGTCCTGAAACGAGCGGGGATAAATCTGATAAATAATCTCTTTCTGCCACCATTTAAATTCAGCCAGGTTCTGTTGCTTGCTCATAAGATATCCTGATTTTCAGATAAACCGATAATGAGCAAAAAAATCAAGCCAGCAAAAACGGTGGCATACGTGAGGAAAACCGAAGCTGATCTCTACCCGCTCTCAGATCTCAGGGTAGAGTTGATCCAGCCAGTTTTCTTTTCCCTAATAAAGAATGATCGATCCGGGCAAAGTATTTGCAACTGAATCGGTTCATAAAACAGATTCCCCATGATAGAAGATCTCTGGTATAAGAATGCCGTCATTTATAGTCTGGACCTTGAAACCTTTATGGATAACAATAAAGATGGGGTGGGTGATTTTGAAGGATTGTGCAGAAGGTTAGACTACCTGCATGCCCTTGGGGTTGATACCATCTGGCTGGCACCTTATCAGCCATCGGCGAATAAGGATAACGGTTATGATATCACCGATTATTATGGTGTAGACGAAAGACATGGATCTCCGGGCGATTTTGTAGAATTTATGCACAAGGCCAAAAAGCTTGGAATTAAAGTCATTATTGATCTGGTAGTGAACCATACTTCGAACCAGCATCCCTGGTTTAAGGATTCGCGAAGCAATAAAAATTCGAAGTTTCGCGATTGGTATGTGTGGGAGCCAAAGCGGCCCAGCGACTGGAATGAAGGAATGGTATTTCCCGGAGTCCAGAAAGCTACCTGGACCAGAGATAAAATAAGCAAAGAGTATTATCATCACCGCTTTTACGAACATCAACCCGACCTGAATACGGCCAATCCGGAAGTACGTGCCGAGATCAGGCGGATCATGGGATATTGGATTGAACTGGGTGTTGCCGGATTTCGCGTGGATGCATTGCCGTTCATTATAGAAGAACCCGCGCCCGGAAAGAAAAAACCGCAAATGAGATTCGAGTATCTGAAAGAAATGCGAAGATTTTTGCAGTGGCGCCGCGGCGATGCGGTACTGTTGGGCGAAGCAAACGTTTTGCCCAAAGAGAGCAAGAATTATTTTGGGGAAGAAGGGGATGGAATTCACCTGATGTTCAATTTTTTTGTGAACCAGTACATGTTTTATACACTGGCCACGGCCGATACTGCACCGCTCCGGAAAGCACTGGAGGCAACAAAGCCCGATTTCCAAACCTCGCAATGGGCACATTTTCTCCGTAATCATGATGAACTGGATATTGACCGCCTCAGTGATAAGGAAAGAGAAAAAGTGTTCGCGCGTTTTGGCCCCGATAAAAACATGCAATTGTATGATCGTGGAATTCGCCGGCGTCTTTCTCCGATGATCGGTGGCAGGCAGCAAACCGAGCTTGCCTATAGCCTGATGTCTTCGTTGCCGGGCACACCGGTAATTCGTTATGGCGATGAAATAGGCATGGGCGATGATCTTTCATTAAAAGAACGGGATGCAGTTAGAACACCCATGCACTGGTCGACAGATCGGCAGGCCGGATTTTCAGAAAATGAGAAACTGATTCACCCCGTTATTAAGGAGGGGCCCTATTCGTTTAAACATGTAAACGTGGAAGCGCAGCGGCGCGATCCGGATTCGCTCCTGAACTGGATGACGGCGCTGATACGTTTGCGTAAGGAATGTCCGGAGATTGGCTGGGGTGAATTCAGCTTTATCGAAACGGGAATTCCTGAGGTGCTGGCTATCCGCTACGACTGGAAAGGAAGTACATTAATCATATTGCATAACTTTGATGCCCATCCGAAGGAACTGACCTTAAAGCTAAAACATAAAGCAGGCGATAAACTGCTCGACCTGATGGTTAATGATGAAAGCATTGCCGACAAAAACGGCCGGCATAAGATAACCATGGGCGCCCATTGTTATAAATGGTACCGAAAGGGTGTAAGCGATTATTTGTTCCGGAGGGAATAAGGAAATTCAGCCAGGCCGGGTTTTCACAGAAGCGGAGATACCAGCCGGGCCGATCGTTCCATCAACAGTTTATACACCGGTCTTTTCTTCCATGTTTCCGGATCAACCGGCGCGGCATCCTGCAGGTCTTTGTAAAATACATCTGCCAGCTCGCCGGCGGTTTCCTGATCATAAACGATGGCATTCACTTCAAAATTAAGATCAAAACTGCGGCTATCCAGATTAGCCGTTCCCACTATGGCAATCCGGCGGTCGGCGACTATGGTTTTAGCGTGAATAAACCCTTTCTGATAAAGATAAATTTCAACTCCCACCGTCAGAAGATCGCTGTAATAGGAACGAGCGGCCATGTCAACAATCCTGCTGTCTGAACGATATGGAACCAGCAGTTTAACCGAAACGCCGCCGAGGGCCGCTACCATTAAGGCGTTGATCAGGGTGTCGCCCGGAATAAAATAGGGCGTAGTTATAAGGATTTCAGTGGCTGCCAGATTAATAATCTGCAGAAAGGAGAACATAATGGTTGGCAAATCGGAATCGGGGCCGCTGGCGGCAATCTGCACGATCTTGTTTCCCGGCGCCGGCATAGACCTGCTGAAAGGGAAAAACGCCGGTCTCAAATCAAGCTGCTCATTTGCACAAAAATTCCAGTCGCATAAAAACAAATACTGCAGGTATAATACCCCCGGTCCGTCTATCCGCAAATGTGTATCCCGCCAGTATTTCTGATGGCGCCGGCCATTGATATAACGATCGCTGACATTAATACCACCTACAAAGGCCCTTGTACCATCAATCACAATTATTTTTCGGTGATTGCGGTAGTTGAGGCGGTTCGCCAGAGCAATAAAAAGAACGCGATGGAACGGAAAGGCCTGAACCCCGCCGGCCCTTAACCTTTTTACCAGTTTTTTCCGGATGGACCGGCTTCCAAAATCATCGTAAATAAACCGGACTTCTACCCCTTCGCCCGCTTTTTGAATTAACAAATTTTCTATCTCAGTGCCTATTATTCCATCTTCATAAATATAATATTCGATATGAATATGATGCCTGGCTTCGCGAATCGCGGCCATCACGTCGGGAAATTTATTTTCTCCGTTTATTAAAAGCTTTACGAAATTATTACGGGTTAGCGGGCTTAGGTTATCCCGAACAAGCATTAAAGCCAGCTCCCTGGAAGAGCCCAAAGCATCGCCGCTTTTTTCAAGCGTTTCCGTTGAATACTGAATCAATTCGGATTTCAGCTTTTTTCTTAAAAACTCATCTTTGATTAGCTTTTTCGAATACATTTTTCGCTTCCGGTAGTTTATGCCAAAGGAGAAATAAAATATAAAACCCGCAACCGGAACAAAGATCGTAAGCAACAGATAGGCCAGGGTTTTTGTATTATTCCGGGTATCATAAATGATCCGGAGGCAAACCAGGATCAGCACAAAAACATACGCTATTTCAAATAGGATCAGCCAGCTCATAGGATCGCCTGCAGTTTGAAGGAAATGAGAATATATAGGTCATTGGTGTCCGGTTATGTGCCAATGTGCAAATTCAAATTCTTAAAGTTATTTTTTTTAGCTGTGAATTATTTTACTTTACGCAGTCCGTTTCAATTTGGATATTAGCAAATTTCCACATTATCACATTAGCACATTATCAAATTATCACATTTCCACATTGGCACATTATCACCGCCGTCTATTTCAATATTCTTAACGGATTTCTTTCGAGGCCCGGCGGAATACATTTTACCCGGACACCAATGATATCTAAGTTAGATGTTTATCCAGAAACGGGCATGAAACGAAAAGCACAAGTTTCCAGTTCCAACAAGGCGGTCTGCCTGATAATTATGGTAGTAAAACCGGAATGATAAAAATGATGTATTGAGCTTTTGAATTTCCTGTGAGCCCAATCCTTATTCGTAAAAAGATTATCGTCCGCTACAATTCATTTTCCCTAACCATCTGTAAATCGAACTACTTCCATCCTCCACCCAGAGACCGGTATAAATTCACCACCGCCAGCAAACGCTGCAAATGATCGTTTACCGATCCCAGTTCGGCCTGCAAAAGGCTTTGCCTGGCTGTGATTACCTCCGGATAAGTTGCAAATCCATTCTGCAGAAGCTCATCTGAATATTCGACCGATTTTTCCAGTGCGTTCATCTGATTGGTACGCACCAGGATTTTTTCATTGGCGGTTTCATACAATGACAATGCATCCGACACTTCCCGGCCCGCGGTTAGCAGGGTATTTTGAAACCCGATCAGGGCTTCCTGTTGCTGGGCTTCAGCCAGTTCCAGCCGGGTTTTATTTAAACCGCGGTTAAAGATCGGCTGGGTGATCCCGCCGCCGATTCGGGCAGCAAATGAAGCGGGATTTAAAAAATCAGCAAATGATAATGCCGAAAATCCAGCGCTGCCGGTAATTGAAAGCGTTGGATAAAAAAATGTTCTGGCAACATTCGTCATTTCAAAATTGTACCGGAAGTTCAGTTCCGCCGCCTGCACATCGGGCCGGTTGGCCAGCAATTGCGCCGGAACACCTGTTTTTAATTCCGGAACGATCTGCTGATCTTCCAGTTCCGTGCGATTGACTCCGGCAGGCGCCTCACCCAATAAAATACTAAGGGCATTTTCTATTTCCCGGATGCTTTGTTTAAGATCGGGAATGGTTACTTCGGCCGCATAACGCTGCGCCTCGCTCTGAACAACGGCTGCCTCCGTAACCCTTGCCGCATCTTTTAGTGCGCGCATAGTGATCACCGTTGTATCCCAGTTACGGACGGTTTTTTCGGTGATCTTTAATTGTTCGTCGAGGGCAAGCAACTGGTAATAGTATGTGGCGATATTGCCGACAATGCCGGTTTGAATGGCCCTTGCTCCCGCTTCCGACTGCAGCACTGCTGCAAGGTTGGCTCTTTTGGCGCTTCGAAGTTTGCCCCAGATATCAGCTTCCCAATCGGTGGAAATGCCCAGTTCATACTGGGTAGCACTTGTTCGAATCCCAAAGCCCTGGGCCTCCGACAGTTTTGAAACACTTACGCCCGTGTTGGCGTTCAGCGAAGGGAAAAAGGCCGCCCTGCTTTGCCGATAATACGCCTCGGCCTGTTGAATCCGGGTATAGGCAATCCGCAGATCCGGATTATTCTGAATTCCTCTGGCGATTAATTGCTGAAGTGCCGGATCGGTAAAAAGCTGGTTCCATTTCAGATTGGCAATGGAATTTGTATCGGTGCTGTTCAGATCTCTGAACAGGCTATCGTTGTTTACCGAAGGAATTGTATATGGTTGCGTAACCTTGCATGAACTGATCACCAATACCAGCACACAGATTAAACCCGTATTTCGAATCGCATTCAACGCCATAGTCTTTTAATTAAATCGTTCAAAACGGCCCCGGTTTTAGATACTGGAAACTGGTTGCGCTTGTTGATGGCGGCCACCTTCTTTCTCTTCATTGCGCAAGGATTTAGGCGGACCACTGATCTATTCCTGCAGGCCCTGGAATACAACAAATAAAACCGGGATCACAAAAACGCCGAATATTGTTCCTATCAACATCCCGCCAACAGCGCCTGCGCCAATGGAACGGTTGCCGGTGGCGCCTGCTCCCTGGCTTAACATCAGCGGCAGCAGCCCAAATATAAAGGCGAAGGAGGTCATGAGAATGGGGCGCAAACGCGCTTCAGCACCCAACATTCCCGCACGGATCAAACTCATTCCCTGCCTGCGGCGTTCCAGCGAAAACTCCACGATCAAAATCGCATTCTTGGCCAGCAAACCAACCAGCATGATCAGTGTGATCTGCAGGTAAATATTGTTGGTGATTCCAAACAGCCTGGCAAAAATGAAAGCGCCAGCCAATCCGATGGGAAGAGAAAATAAAATGGCAAAAGGCACTATATAACTACCATACTGCGCACTCAGCAACAGATAAACAAATATGATTACCAGCATGAAAATGAACAGTTGCTGACCGCCGGCCGATAATTCTTCACGGGTTATGCCCGAATATTCATAGCCATATCCAATAGGCAGCATCTGGCTGGCCACTTCCTCCACCGCCTGGATCGCATCACCGGAACTATACCCCGGATTTGGGGCTCCTGTAATAGAAATGGAAGTAAAAAGGTTGAAGCGGGAGATTGCCTGTGGACCATAAACCCTTTCCATGGATATGAATCCATTAATGGGAGCCATGGTTCCATTCCGGTTCCTCACATATACATTATTCAGGCTTTCCGGATTGGCACGATATTCCGGTTCGGCCTGATACATTACACGGTACATTTTACCAAACTGGTTAAAGTTAGAGGCGTACACGCCGCCATAATAACCCTGCAATGCCGATAGTATATCGTTCACATTCAATCCGGCTTCTTTCACCTTTGGAACATTCACATTGACCAGGTATTGCGGAAAATTCGGGTCGAAGGAAGTGGATGCGTATTGAATTTCGGGCCGCTGATTTAGCGCCGCCAAAAAATCGTTGCCGATTTTTGAAAACGTACCAATATCGCTGCCGCTTTTATCCTGCAGTTGCAGTTCAAATCCTGCCGACATTCCAAAGCCCTGGATAGTGGGCGCTCCAAAGAATACCACTTTTGCATCGCGGATTCCGGAAGCTTTGGCAAACATGGTCCTGATCAGCGATTGTACATCCTGCCCTTCGCCTTTCCGTTCGGCCCAGGGTTTCAGGCGCATAATCACCATTCCATAATTACTGCCCGCTCCGCTGATCATTCCACGGCCGTTAATCTTCAGCACGTTTTCAATTTCAGGAATGGTGCGTGCAAGCCGTTCCACCTCGGCGGTAATTTCGGCTGTTCTTTCGGTTGAGGCTGAAGCCGGAAGCGCTACATCGGCCATGATCGCACCCATGTCTTCATTCGGAACAAAACCGGTGGGCGTTGTTCTTAGCATAAAGTAAAACAGCGCCGCAAACAGTCCGATCCCCGCCCAGGCCACCCATTTTCTGCGCAACAGAAACGAAACTGATCGTTTATACTTACGGGTGGTGGCTGAGAAACCTGCATTAAATGCGGCATAAAAACGCTGAAGCAGATTTTTTTTCGGTTGCCCTTCCTCGTGATGTGGCTTTAAAAAAATCGCACAAAGCGCGGGACTCAGGGTCAGCGCATTCACCGCCGACAAAATAATGGCGATGGCAAGCGTAAGCCCGAACTGCTTATAAAAAACTCCTGCGGAACCCGAGATAAAGGTAACCGGCACAAATACTGCGGCCATTACCAGCGTAATGGAAATGATGGCTCCTGAAAT
>JAEZAY010000271.1 GCA_023427575.1 Bacteroidota bacterium
GGGATAACATCAGCGCTGAATCAGCCATTTGGCTGGACCGAAGGTGTAAATCGTCTTTATCTGACCGCTACCAACGATTTTGTTTACCGCGACCCGATGAAGAACGTGATCTTTCTGGATAATCACGATCTAAGCCGCTTTTATTCTGTGGTGGGAGAGGATATTGACAAACATAAAATGGGACTTGCCTGGCTGCTTAGTTTTCGCGGAATTCCGCAGATCTATTATGGTACCGAAATCATTATGAAAAATTTTGCTGATCCCGACGGATTGGTGCGATCGGATTTTCCCGGGGGATGGGAGGGTGACTTAAAAGACAAGTTTAGCGCGGAAGGCCGGGAAGAAAAAGAAAACGAGGTGTTTGATTATCTGAGAACCCTGGCCCGGTTTCGTAAAACATCATCAGCCCTTAAAACCGGGAAGATGATGCAGTTTGTACCGGAAGATGGTATTTATGTTTACTTCCGCTACGATAAGCTGCAAACCATTATGTGTATAATGAACCCGACCGGCAACGAGGTGCCGGTTAGCATTAACCGATTTGCCGAAATGACGGGAAAGTTTAAAACAGGCCGGGACATAATAAGCGGTAAAAGCCTTTCCCTGGATCAGCTAAAAGTACCGGCAAAAACGGTATGGCTTCTTGAATTGAAATGATCCGGCTGGGAGCCTGTAGGTTTGAATTCCGTAAAGAACGGCAAAATGCCACTTGAAACCTTACCATCGATTCCGGTCCGTTTTGTATCAACAAAAATTGCTCTTCTACAGCATCACCCACCAGATGTTTTTCTGCGCGTCTTTACCCCAGTCTTTAAAGGAAGTTTTAAGGGTACTGAGAAGTTCAGATTCGCTGGTTTTTTTACCCCTGCGCGGTACCTGGTATTCTTTTGCCGTTGGTTCAGCCAGCTCAACCCGGGTAGCGAACCAGGTAGTGTAAAGCCGCGGAACAGCCTGTCCCAGGATCATGCCCGGCAATCCGTGAAAGGATTCAGGGCCACCGGATACAGTGATTTCATCCGAATAAAAAGCGACTACATAAACCGAGTCACAAATGATGGCGACCGCCTTCCGGCATTCAAAGCCGGCAATTGTTCTGATCTCATCCGCCATTTTCCATTCCAGTTTCCTTGATGAGTCTTCAACCAGAAATGTTTGCTCAAAAACGGTTTTTAATGATTTAAACTCGTTTTTTTCCAGATCGTTCAAAACAAAATTATCTTTTGAAGGTCCAAGACCCCACACATTTCGTTTCAGGTCTTCGGTTTCCCTTCCGGGTTTATAAACGGTACGGTTACCCGAAAAAAACAGATCGAAATAGGTGGTATGAAATCTTGGCTGCTTGGAAATATATTCCTTTAGCCAGGAGTCGGATTCGTTTGCCTCAAACTGGCGGTGTACATTGATCTTTCGTTCGAATTCTATTTTGCCCGCTTGCAGGAATTTAGTTTGTGCTGCAAGTTCCAAAGATGTTAAAACCATCAGAACAAGGAATATTTGTTTTCTCATCTGTTCATTATTTAGCGTTTGCGCCGTTATAGTTGAAGTTCCAGGTGAAGCTCAAAAGCCAGTGGCGGCGAATGGTATTGTAGGTATTTTCATAAATAAAGTTACTGCTGGCGTTTCGCTGAAAACCGAGATTCTGATCCAGGATATCATAAATGCCCGCCCGGATTTCGCCGGAATTGTTCTTCCAGAATTTTTTAGCGATGGAAGCATTCCATTTCACGGCATTTACATCGTTTCTGAATACTTCCGTTTTCTGCCGCAGGGCGATCATCGCATCTGAGCTGAGCTCCAGTTTCCAGGGTAGATAGGCTGTACCGCCGATTTCGGTATTGCTTGTCCAGAACTTCGTGGTTACATCCGGATTGATAGAAGATCTGCTGAAGTTCAGATTCAGTCCCGGATTGAGATATACATTGAACTTATTTTCTTTGGAGTAATGTGCCGATGCGCTGATGTTCACAGATTTGTTATCGTTGGTATTTTTCCGGTTGTCGATATAGTTGTTGAATTTACTCATCGATCCTCCGGCATTCAGGCTGGCGTTTATTCCCGCCTTCTTGAACTGAATAAAATAACCGGTCCAGATATTCATGGTTTGATTTCCCGATACGTTAATAAACTGCGTGGTTCGTACCCCTTTATCAAAAAAGGTACTGGTGCTGATCGCATTTTCAATGAGGCCCGCGCTTCCGCTGATATAAATACCCCGCCCCGATAACACTTTAAAATCATTAAAATTAAAAGAAAGATTATGCCGGAACTCCTGTTTCAGATTTGGATTTCCCACCTGCGTGTTCAGAGGATTCGAGTTGTCGAGAACCGGCTGGATTTGTTCCAGTGACGGCTGCCGGGTATTGCCATTGTAATTTAGGTTCAGCCTGCGCTGCGGCCCGAAATTGTAACGGAAACTCGCCCTTGGGAAAAGATTTACAAAAGAATACCGGTACGATGTATCGGCTACCAGATCTTTCTGTAAAAAAGCAGCATGCGATACATTTGATCCCAGCGACCAGCTTAATTTTTTCTTGTTCAGTCTGAAGTTAAGCCCGCCCGAATGCGTATTGAAGCGAAAATTGTAATCGTTGCTGAACAGTGAATCAACGATATCATATTTTCCATCGGGAGCGGTGGATTTATTTAAAGAGTTTCGAAACGCTTCGCTGTTACTTAAACGATAGCCGTAATTCAGTTCCAGAAAGGCATCCTTCCACAACGGCTCCGTATATGCGATTCGGGAATTAAAGCTGAGGTTCTGAAGGCTGTTTATTTTTTTCTGGTCAACCAGCCGGATACTGTCGGGTAAATTCGTTAAGGGATCATAAAAACGTATTTCCGACTGCAGCAATCCATCCGTTAACTGGTCATTATAGCTTTGATCAATATTCAGGGAAATCGTACGGCCTTTTTTCTGCATTTTTTTCCTCCAGATCACACTCGAATTGAAGTTCTTTTTATCACCCAGGGATTCCACGGTCCGGTTATTCGTATTTACCATGTTGCTGTCTTCATCCATAGAGTTTCCCAGATAGGCCGCGTGGCTCAAACCTTTTGTCTGGTTTCCGGATACGTTCACTTTTACATTTGAACTGGAATCAAGCTGGATTTCGTAAAAACCGGATAGGGTATGGCGGATATTCTGATTGTAGGTTTTGCGGGTTTCGTTATTGTACAGGATCTGATCACTTAAGATATTCTGACTGTAATTGGATCCATCCACTTCAATATTTTGTTTGTAATAACGGTAGTTGCCGTTGAGGTTGTTTTTATCCGTATTCCATTTGTTCGAGAAATGGGCTCCGCCGGTCCAGGCTTGCGGTAACCCTTCACCATTATATCGTCCACCCCAGGTATTGAATTCATCGCCGGTACTAAAGGAATAAAAATAGCCTTCCTCCTCATCATACTGCATGTTATTGCTTCCGCCAAATCGTTCATTATCCTGCCAGTTCAACCCGGCCTTTCCGGTATTGGCCATGGTTCCAAAAGCAGCCATCTTTTTTTTGCCCTTGAAAATATTGATCATGGCTTCATTTTCGTACCAGCCGGGGATGCCGCCCGCAAGCTTTGTTCTTCCGAAATGTCCTTTTTTCCGGTCTTCCTTCAGCTTAAGATTAATGGTTTTCGTTTTTTCACCGTCATCGATTCCGGTAAAAGTTGCCTGATCGCTTTTTTTATCAAATACCTGTACATTTTCCACCGCATCGGCATTCAGATTTCGGGTAACCACCGCCGGATCATCACTGAAAAACTCTTCACCGTCTACCAGTACCTTTTGCACTCTTTCGCCCTGGGCGGTTATCTCGCCATTTTTGTTCACCTGGATTCCCGGCAATTTTTTGAGCAATTCTTCCACGTTCGCTCCCTGCCTGACGGCGAAGCTGTCGGCACGAAATTCCAGCGTATCGCCCTTCATGCGGATGGCTGCGATCTGCTGTCTCACAATCACTTCTTCCAGTAGTTCGCTCTTGGGGGTTATAATTATCTCTCCGTAATTCAAATGCTGACCGGGTTCCAGGTTCAGAACATCTACATAATCAGCATAGCGTGGGTAGGTGATCAATAATATATAACTGCCTGGTTTGATTTTTTCAATGGAAAATGCACCCTTCGGATCGGAACGGATAAACGAAACCAGTACGGAATCGGTTTTGCGGATAACAGAAACGACGGAATTTTCTAAACTCTTTTTTTCAGAATTGTCTTTAATGATGCCGGAGATCCTGGCATTTTGGGCAAAAATTGTAAGGGAAAGGCATAGAAACAACCCGGTAATTGGAAGGTATTTTCTCATGCAGGCAGATTGTTTGGTTAGAAGGTGGATTGAAGTTGCTGTATTTTTTACAATATATCTGTCCGTATAAAACGGCAAGGCCTTAAATTTACGTTAATTCGACCCGCTCAATCATTGAAATACA
>JAEZAY010000379.1 GCA_023427575.1 Bacteroidota bacterium
ATGGTTTTATCGCGCAATCCCAGCTTCCGCCATTCTTCCTTCGATATACTGTTCGGGTCGAAATGAAAATATTCGGCTGCGGACGCTTGTTCCGGTCTGGCCTTTTTTGTTACCGGAACCAGAGTGGGAAGACGTTCAGCCTTGTAGATGGAATCAACGGAAATCGCTTCCAAGGAGAGTTGAAGCGGTTTATCGGGTATAAACCGGGGAAGAACCGTCAGAAATAAGACCAGGCCCATTAACCATATGATGGCGATTCTTTCTTTTTTTGTGAATACCAGGTATTCCTTCCATTCCTGCTTCATCGGTTTTTCATTGAAATTTTCAGTAGCTCTTTTGTGAAGAGCCGGCGGCCGAAATCAGTGATTCAGATAGCTGAATAAAGGTATTAAGGGAGAAGGCTGATGCAATGAGGATTTCACGCCATTTCAGAGCGAAAAAGACAGTTGATCGTAGGCTAATTCAATGCCGGAAGGCAGTGTTTTATTGACTTCTTCATGTCTTCCCATCTGGTGGCTCAAATGAGTGAGATAGGTTTGGTGCGGATTCAATTCGGAAGCCAGTTCCAGACTTTCACTCAAATTAAAATGAGAAATATGCTTTTGCCTGCGCAGGGCGTTGAGAACGAGCACTTCTGAACCTTTTATTTTTTCCTTTTCTGCTGCTTCAATCCGGTTGGCATCGGTGATGTAGGTAAATTTCCCGAACCGGAATCCCAGCACCGGCATCTTCATGTGCCAAACCTGGATAGGAATAATTTCCAGCCCGGCAACCTGAAATGGTTCCAGATCGATGGTGTTTAAGCGAATTTCGGGAACTCCGGGATACCGGTGCTCGGTAAATGCATAAGGAAATTCGCGGATCAGCACTTCCTGCGTAATCTCATTGGCGTAAATCGGCATGGGTCGGCCGGAAAAAAAATTGAAGGCCCGGATATCATCGAGCCCCGCCACATGATCCTTATGAGGGTGAGTAAAGATGATGGCATCGAGCTGTTTAACACCAGCCCGCAGCATCTGATAGCGGAAATCGGGGCCGGCATCGATGGCTACCGTTTTATCGGCCGTTTCAATCAATATGCTGGAACGAAGGCGCTTGTCTTTTTTATCATCCGATAAACAAACTTCACATTCACAACCAATCATTGGCACCCCGCTGCTGGTACCTGTTCCTAAAAAACTAACTTTTATTGTTGGATAAGACACAGAATCAAATCTAAATAACTTCTGTTACATTCAATTTTCAGAACTTTTATCGGAGATGCCGGCCGCCTTCTGGCGGGCGATCAGTTCAGCATAAATTCTGGCTGATTCGGGACTTAATTCGCTGGTTTCGATTTGCAGTTGCGGGATGATATCCATCAATGTATTTATCCGCCCTTCCAACTGAAGAAATTTATTCAGCACCACCACTTTCTTTTGTTCCAGGATACAATATCCGCTCTGAAAAGTTCCCCGCTCATAACGAACCACATAATTCATTTCTTCCAGGATCTTTTCCAGCTTATCGAGGTTATGTTGGGTATATTTCATTTTACTGATGGTTTTTGCTGCCTGCAGCAGGGCAAAGTTACTGATCGGCGGGAGGATGCCGAAATTGGAAACCACTTTGATAAAGAATCGCACAGAAACAACCTTTATCAGCGGCAATTATAAATCACTGTTTGCCGGTCATGCGGATTACAGGCACAACCATTTCTTCAAGGCTGATACCGCCATGCTGAAATGTGTTTTTATAATAATTTACGTAGTAATTGTAATTATTCGGATAACAGAGGAACACGTCTTCACGGGCAAATATATACGAGGAATTTACAGTGGGCACCGGAAGCCCGGCTTCTTTTGGATCTCTGAAGGCAAGCACTTCCTTATTATCGTAATTTAAATTTCGCCCATGTTTATAACGCAGATTGGTGGTGGTTTGTTTATCGCCAATAACTTTAGCCGGTGTTTTCACCCGAACACTTCCGTGGTCGGTTGCTAAAATCAGGTTTATCTTTTTATCGGCAATCTTTTTGAGCGCCTGATGAAGCGGCGAATGTTCAAACCAGCTTTTGGTTACTGAACGGTAGCTGATTTCATCGCCCGCCAGTTCTTTCAGCACTTCCATTTCAGTGCGGGCATGGCTCATCATGTCTACAAAATTGTACACTATAATATTCAGATCGTTGCCAAGCAGGTTATGCATATTGTTTACAAGGTCCTGGCCAGCCTGATAGTTCAGCACTTTGGTATATGAAAATCTCAGATCTTCTTTTTTCAGCCGCTTCAACTGACCCCGTACAAACTCCTCTTCATGTAAATTTTTTCCGCCTTCTTCATCATCATTTTTCCATTGGGAGGAATATTGTTTGTCGATATCTACCGGCATAAGCCCGGAGAACATCGCATTGCGGCTATACTGGGTGGCGGTGGGAAGAATGCTGTAAAATGTTTCTTCTTCCAGGATCCTAAAACTTTCCGCAAAAATGGGCTGAATGGCTTTCCACTGATCGAAGCGCAGATTATCAAGCAGAACGAAAAAAGTGGGTACGCCTTTTTCCACATGGGGAAGCACTTTAAACCGGATCAGGTTATGCGACATGATCGGGCCCTCCGTACTTTTCGGATTTACCCATTTCGCATAATTTCTTGAAACAAATTTGAAAAATTCGGTATTGGCTTCACTCTTTTGTGATTGCAGAACTTCCCGCATTTCCGGGCTATCACTTTTCTCCATTTCCAGCTCCCAATACACCAGCTTTTTATAAATATCCATCCACTCATTATGGTCCGGATTGCTGTTCAAAGCCATAAAAAGATTCCGGAACTGTTGCTGGTATGCAGAGGTGGTTTTTTCCGCAACCAGGCGTTTGTTGTCGATGATCTTTTTCAGACTTAACAAAACCTGATTCGGATTCACCGGTTTGATGAGGTAATCGC
>JAEZAY010000386.1 GCA_023427575.1 Bacteroidota bacterium
GCATACGACTGTCCTGTTTGAAATGTATAAGAGAACTTCCGGAAAATCCAGTCGCGGTTAAACCGCTTCCCGGTTTCAGAAAGAGAAATCCTCATCACTGGAAGATTTTGTTGGGCGACGGATGATGCCTGTTCTGGAGCTGTTTATAAATCCAAGGATTTGTTCTTTGATCGGGCTGGATTCAAATCTAGATTCGATCATACTAACAGCCGAACTGGTTGTATTGCGTTCAATGAATAACACATGATATATCTGTGAAATTTCATCTATGGATTCACGGCTGAAACCTCTTCTTTGTAAACCCACCAAATTTATGCCCATATAGCTTAATGGTTCCCGGGCGGCTTTAATAAAGGGAGGCACATCTTTCCGGACTACCGTATGACCGGCAATATATGTGTGTGCGCCAATATGGGTAAACTGATGCGCGCCGGCCATTCCACTCAAAATCGCATAATCATCAACCGTAACATGGCCGGCCAGTTGCACGGCATTGCCCAGGATTACGTTATCGCCAAGAATACAATCATGAGCAACATGAGAATACGCCATCAGCAGGCAGTTGCTACCCACTACGGTTTTCCATTTGTCTTTGGTGCCGCGGTGAATGGTTACACATTCACGGATGGTGGTATAGTCGCCAATAACGGCGGTGGTTTCTTCGCCTACAAATTTCAAATCCTGCGGTATGGCTCCCACAACGGCGCCGGGGAAAACCTGGCAGCCTTTTCCAAGCGTGGTATTTGAATCAATGACTGCATTGGACCGGATATGAGACTCATCGCCTATAACGGCGTTTTCATGGATAACTGCGAACGGTTCTATTGTTACGTTATTCCCGATTTTTGCATTAGGATGGATATATGCCAGGGGACTAATCATACTTGCTCTTTGGGTCTTTTTACAATTTGTGCTACTAAATCCGCTTCTGTTACTACCTTGTCGCCCACATAAATGGTGCCTTTCATTTCACAGATACCCCTTCTGATCGGATTTGACAATTCCATTTTCAGGATCAGTGTATCCCCCGGAACAACTTTTTGCTTGAACTTGCAGTTCTCTATTTTTAGAAAATAGGTATCGTACTGATCTTCGGTATCCCGGGGAATGGCCAGAAAACCACCCGCCTGGGCCAGCGCTTCCACCTGTAATACTCCGGGCATCACGCAGTTTCCCGGAAAATGCCCCTGGAAAAAGGGTTCATTATAGGTTACATTTTTAATGGCAATCACGTGTTTGTCTGTCAGCTCTATAACCTTATCCACCAGCAGAAAAGGAAAACGATGTGGCAATACTTTTTCAATCGCATGTATATCAAGTACCGGTGGCAGCGATGGATTGTATTTCGGAATATCCTGGCGGTGTTTGTACTTTTTAATATGTTCCTTGATCTTTTTGGCAAACCGTACATTGGCCGCATGTCCCGGACGATTCGCAATAATATGCGCTTTGAATGGGAATCCCACCAATGCCAGATCTCCCACCACATCCAGCAGTTTGTGCCGTGCAGGTTCATTGGGAAAACGCAGCTTCAGGTTATTCAGAATTCCTTCTTCACTTACTTTTACGTCGGTTTTATTGAACACTCTCGAAATCCGGGCAACCTGGTCTACCGTAACGGGCTTATCCACCACTACAATGGCGTTATTGATATCGCCTCCTTTAATCAGATTATTCGCCAGCAGAAATTCCAGCTCGTGAAAAAAGCAGAACGTTCGGCAGGGTGCAATTTCTTTGTTGAAATCCTTGATATCTTTTAAGGCGGCATGCTGGGTGCCAAGCACCGGCGAATTGAAATCAATCAGGGTATTGATCCGGTATTCATGATAGGGAAGGGCTACCATCTCCACCTTCTTTTCCTCATCAATAAAACTGATATTGTGTTCGATGGTGTAATATACCTTGGTTGCTTCCTGCTGCCGGGTGCCGATTTTCTCAAGCACCTCCACAAAAGGTTCCGCGCTTCCATCCAGGATCGGAACTTCCTCGCCATCAATCTCAATCAGCACATTGTCGATTTCCATTCCCACCAGCGAAGCCATCAAATGTTCGATCGTACTTACGCGGGCGCCATTCGCCTGCAGCGTTGTACTGCGGTTGGTTTCAATTACGTTATCAACATCCGCCTTTACGGTTGGCTTGCCCGGCAGGTCAACACGCTGGAATACGATCCCCGTATGTGGATCGGAGGGTTTGATCCGGATGGTTACGGAAGCTCCCGTATGAATTCCTGCGCCTGAAATGGTAATCTCTTCCTTTATAGTATGTTGAAAGTATTGCCCCTTACAATTGGTACGATCCATAGGCACGAAAGTATGAAAAGAATTGGAAAACAGGCCGAAGCGTAAAGCCGGTGAATTCCGGGACCAGGGGATCTGCTTTCGTTTTCTGAATCAGTTAACAAAAAGCATTCACTGTTATAGGTCAGAGCAAAAGAATATATTTCCGAGTCGGGAGTCTCCTTATGAGCTCAAGAACGCTTCTGGTCAATAGTAACGACTATTTTACAATTTCCAGGCCGTCCGTTTTTGAATTTGCACATTATCACATAATTGGTGTCCGGTTAATAATTTTCCATTCACCCGAAACCTTTATCAATAGTGAATTACGAGCAGTCATTGTAAATGACCCTTTCCACTTTTTTTTAGAAAAAAAGTGGAGCAAAAAAATCGGGCTCCGGAATAAATCCTAAAAATTGAAACTTCCGGCTAAATAAAAACAAGTCACAGCGAAT
>JAEZAY010000439.1 GCA_023427575.1 Bacteroidota bacterium
GAATGGGGAAGAAAATGTACTCTGGAATACGCCCGTTTCCTGGTTCGCCAAAAGTAGCGGCACTACCAGCGATAAAAGCAAGTTTATTCCGGTAACGGATGAAAGCCTTCAGGATTGCCATTATAAAGCGGCCAAAGATGTGCTTACGCTTTATTATAATTTTAATCCCGATTCAGATCTGCTGACCGGCAAAGGGCTGGTCATCGGCGGCAGCCATACCATCAATCAGGTGAATGAAGAAGTTCAATATGGCGATTTGAGTGCAGTACTGCTACAAAATTCACCCTTCTGGGGCGGCTGGCTTCGGACTCCCGAACTCCGCATTGCCCTGATGGATGAATGGGAAACTAAAATAGAAAGGCTTGCCGAAACCACCGTAATGGAAAATGTTACTTCGATCTCGGGTGTGCCTACCTGGACAATCGTCTTGTTTAAACGGATTTTGGAGATTACCGGGAAGTCGACCATTTCGGAAGTATGGCCATCGCTCGAGCTATACATGCATGGCGGCGTTTCGTTTACTCCTTACCGTGATCAGTTTAAAAAGCTGATTGGAAAAGATATCCATTACCTCGAAATGTATAATGCCAGCGAAGGATTTTTTGCTGCTCAGGAAAAGCCGGGCGATGAAGGCCTTCTGCTTTTTGTTGATCATGGAGTTTTTATGGAATTTATGCCGGTAGAAGAATATGGCAAAAAGGATCCGCAGACTTTGGGGCTGAATGAAGTGGAAACCGGAAAGAACTATGGACTGGTGATCAGCACCAATGGCGGTTTATGGCGCTATCTGCTGGGAGACACCGTGAAATTCACGTCACTTAACCCTTTTAAAATAGTGGTAAGCGGCCGCCTGAAACATTATATAAATGCGTTTGGCGAGGAACTGATCATAGATAATTCCGATAAGGCCATTGCGCAGGCATCGGAGAAACTGGGGGTAATTGTAAATGATTATACCGCTGCTCCGGTTTATTTCAGCGATAAAAATAACGGAGCCCACGAATGGCTGATTCAATTTGAAAAAGAACCTTCTGATCTGAACCAGTTCACCATTGAGCTCGACCATTTCCTGAAGGCGTCAAACAGCGATTATGAAGCGAAGCGCTATAAGGATATTGCATTGAGTTTGCCCATTGTTCATTCTTTAAAAAAAGGGGTATTCAATCAATGGCTTAAGCATAAAGGAAAACTGGGTGGCCAGAACAAGATCCCACGCCTTAGCAATGAGCGGAAATATCTCGAAGAAATTCTGGAAATAGCATCATCGCATTCATTCGGCACATAGAAGGAAATGCAAACCGGGATGAAAAATCCTCGTTCGCTATTCAAATCTATTTTACTTTTGAAGCCCAGGATTTTAAAAATATAAAGAACAACCATAGCCTGGTTCACTTAAATTTTTATTATGGCATTATTAAAAGACAAAGTGGTTATTGTAACCGGCGCTGCAAGAGGAATAGGTGAAGCCATCGTTCTAAAGCTTGCAGAACATGGGGCCAATATAGCTTTCACGTTTGTAAGTGATTCCAGCGCTGAAAAAGCCAGGGCCATTGAAGAAAAACTGGGAGCCTTGGGAGTTAAAGGAAAGGCTTATCAAAGTAATGCCGGTGATCTTGCCCAATGCGAGTCTTTTGTAAATGAAGTGACGAAGGAGTTTGGAAAGATTGATGTTTGTGTAAACAATGCAGGTATCTCAAAAGACAATCTGCTGCTTCGTTTAACGGAACAACAATGGGATGAGGTGATGACCACTAATCTGAAAAGTGTGTTCAATATGACCAAACAGGTGATCCGCCCGATGATGAAGGCAAGATCCGGTTCGGTAATTAATATGAGTTCGATTATCGGAATTCGCGGCAATGCCGGGCAAAGCAGTTATGCAGCCAGCAAGGCCGGGATCATCGGTTTTACAAAGTCGATGGCCCATGAACTGGGGAGCCGCAATATCCGCTGCAATGCCATTGCGCCCGGTTTTATTGAAACCGATATGACGCAGTACCTCAAGGAAGGAGAAGCTTCCAAAGCATTTTTGGAAAAAATTCCTTTGGGTCGGTTCGGAACCGGTGAAGAAATCGCTAATACAACTTTATTCCTTGCTTCTGATCTGAGCGTTTATATAACCGGCCAGGTGATCAGTGTTTGCGGGGGATTAAATATTTAAGCTGCTCTGCTATCCGGGTGATTTCATGCTGAATGCGGCAATCGCTTTTTTGGAAAAATCGCTCAGGATCAGTTTTCCGCTGATAGCGGCTCTTTCGGCCAGCAAATGATCCCAGTGCTCGGTACCTTTCCAGAAAATGCGCTTCATTTCTGTTAGCGCAACGGGATTGGAATGTGCCAGAAAATGGGAAAGGCGCCGGATCGATTCCTCCATTTCGCCAATATCGGGGTGAAGTTCGGCATACAATCCTTTCCTTCTGGCCCAATCGGCGCTGCGCCACATCGCGCCATCAATGGCAAGATGACTAAAGGCTGTAAACCCGATCCTGCGCTCAATGGCCGGCCCCACTACAAATGGGCCGATGCCGATGGCGAGTTCGCTGAGTTTGATATCGGCACCCTCTACAGCGATTGCATAATCGGCTGCCGCAGCCAGGCCAACCCCACCCCCTATGCAACGGCTATGGATACCCGCAATAATCATTTTGGGCGACTTTCGCATGGCATTGATCACATCCGCGAATCCGCTGAAAAACCGCAGTCCTTCTTCCGCCGTTTTTATCGCAGAAAGTTCCTGAAAGGAAGCACCCGCACAAAACGCTTTTTCACCGTCGGAGCGGATTATGATCCCCGATGTATCTTCATCATGCCCCGCCCCATGAATTTGCTGGGCCAGCATTTCCAGCATTTTAGCCGGCAGTGAATTGCTTTGCGGATGAAAAAAACGAATGGTGGTTATCGAATTATGCGTTTCTGATTTTACATAATAGTCCATGCTGATCGGTTGTTGTTTAAAGTTAAGCAACCTGCCGCAGATTGTTTAATCACGGGCAAGCATGGTTAAGATGGTGGCTATGGCAACCAGCTCGCCGCTTTGGTCCGAAACTTCCACCAGCCATTTTACGATGCCTTTTGGCCTTTCACCTTCTTCTTTAATTTCCTGTGGAATCTTTTCGCGGCAGGTTAACCGAACGCCAATAGTTGTGCCGGCATATACCGGTTTTAAAAAGCGGCATTCTTCCAGTCCATAATTCAGCAACACAGGCCCTTTGGCTGGATCCACAAACAGGCCCGCCGCTGCGCTCAGGATAAAATAACCATGGGCGACCGGCTTTTCGAAGCTCGTTCCTTCCAGTGAAGTATGATCGGTATGCGCATAAAAATGATCCCAGCTCAAATTGGCAAACTGGGCGATATCCGATTCGGTGATCGTTCGTTTATGTGTTTGAATTGAATCGCCGATCTTCAGCTCATCAAAGTTCTTCCGGAACGGGTGTTTATCTCCTTCCTGAACCGCACCACCTGGTATATAG
>JAEZAY010000445.1 GCA_023427575.1 Bacteroidota bacterium
CTGCTTTGTACGATTACTGGGCGATATGCGCTCCTACAATTTTGTTGTGGAGATGACACCGGATATTGAAGACTATCAATACCGGATTCGCCCAATCGATTTTGATCAGCAATCGTACGAAGGCAGAATGAATCTATATCTACCCCAATTCTTTAAAGAAAATAATGAATTCGTAACGATGGTGGGCCAATGCCTCAACCGGGAAAGCATTGAACAGTATCAGTCGGAAGAAAGAACGATGATTGCATTTCGCCTGGCATCTACCCGCTACCGGATTATGGACCTGCTCACCATCATGTCGAAAGATTCGATTTCAACGCCAGGCAAACTGGAACAGTTACGAAATGAGCTGGGCAGTTATTTTCAAACAAACGCCTTCAGCAATTGCAAGTCGATGGGCCAGATAGTTAAAGTTCATATGAAGCAGACCCTGCGTAAAAACCTGCTGCTGCTTCAGAAGGGGCCGGGAAAAGCCGGCGATTAATGGGCATGGGTCGGGCAGATTCATCTATCTTTGAACATTATTCCAGTCTAAAACCTTTATAATATGGCCTCACAAAAGATTCTGGATATTCTTGGCGATAAAGCGGCCTATCTTCTGGATCATCAATCCAGAACAATTGAAAAATCGGCCCTGACGCTTCCGTCTCCCGCACATGTTGAAGAGATCTGGATCAATTCAAACCGAAGCAATCAGGTGTTGCGCAGTTTGCAAACATTGATCAGTCACGGCCGATTGGCAAATACCGGTTACATTTCGATCTTTCCGGTAGACCAGGGCATAGAACACAGCGCGGGCGCCTCTTTCGCGCCCAATCCGATTTATTTTGATCCTGAAAACATTATCCGGCTGGCAATTGAAGGCGGATGCAATGCGGTGGCTTCAACGTATGGAGTATTAGGACTTATGAGCCGTAAGTATGCTCATAAAATTCCTTTCGTTGTAAAGATCAATCACAATGAATTTTTAAGCATGCCTAACCGGTATGATCAAACGATGTTTGGCACAATCCGGAGCGCATGGAATCTGGGAGCTGTTGCCGTTGGCGCCACCATTTACTGGGGAAGCGCGGAAAGCGCGCGGCAGTTGAAAGAAGTGGCTGAAGCATTTGAAATGGCTCATGAATTGGGAATGGCGACAATACTATGGTGTTATACAAGAAATAATGGGTTTAAAGTGGATGGGGTTGACTATCATACCTCTGCCGATCTTACCGGCCAGGCCAATCATCTGGGTGTAACCATTCAGGCGGATATCATCAAACAAAAATTACCAACCAATAATGGCGGTTATCTGGCCACTAAACATGGCAAGACTTCTGCACTGGTGTATGAAAAACTTTCCTCCGATCACCCGATCGACCTTTGCCGGTACCAGGTGCTGAATTGTTATAGTGGAAGGATTGGCCTGATCAATAGCGGCGGTGAAAGTAAGGGAAGTTCCGATCTGGCCGACTCCGTGTATACGGCGGTAATTAATAAACGCGCCGGTGGCATGGGTTTGATACTGGGAAGAAAAGCTTTTCAACGACCTTTTGAAGAAGGCGTTGAATTATTACAGGCCACACAGGATGTGTACCTCGACGAAGAGATTACCATTGCGTAATCCAATCCTATTTAAAGTCCGCGACCCTGCCCGTTACGACTGGCAGGGTCATTTTTTTGTTGTAGAAAGCGATACCCAGGTATGAAATTCCTCAACCTGTCTTTTGATACAGATTTGATTTCCAGGATGTTATTACAGGTTAAATTCTGGCATCGTTTTGTTATCTTCTTGGAGAAACGATTGCAATGGCAAATAAATCAGGAAAATCTTTTAGCGGAGAAGACAGAACACAACCGGATCATATCAGAAAGGAAGGAATTGAAAAAGAGGAAATTAATGAGAACACCGGCATTCCGCAGTCGAAAGGAAGCAGAGTTGGAGAACAGGGGAATTTACAGAATCGCGGCTTTCAGGAAGAACAACCTGAAAACCCGGTTAGAAATTCAGGCTCTTTAAATAGGGAAAACCAACAGGATCCTGCCGGCGAACCGGAACCGGATGAAGTATAGAAAGGATTTCCGATTCATTAGCCAGATTTTTAATCCTTTAATTTTTAGTTATGAAAAAAGAAAATATGGATAAGGATTTTCGTCCGCAACAAGGACAGGAATCAAATGTAAACCGAAATGATACAAACAGTAATACGAATTTGGAAAAGGATGTAAATAATCCCGATACAGAAAAGCAGTCATCAGGAGCCAGAAGAAAAGATGAACAGAGAAACAGTTCTGGATACGGAAGTAGCCAGCGGGTTAAAAGAGATAATGTTGGACCGCTGGAATCCGACCTGAATGAATTGCCTAGTGAAAAACGCCGGATGCGTAACAATGATACCGGCCCCGGATTGGGATAGCCGTACCTGATAAAAAAAAGCCCGTCTTTACAGACGGGCTTTTTTTTATGCCTGTTTTTTTATCCAATGCAACAATGTTTTTATTAGAATGCTTTTTTCTTCTCAATGCTTACAGGGGCCGAACCCTCAGGCATCAATATTCCGGTAAGTAGATTTTTGTTATTTAAGATAAGCCTGGCTGCATCCTGCACATCTTTCACTGTCAGGCGGTCGACAAATTTTTCATACTCAATAAAACGTTTCGGGTCGCCACCATACATTTTCTGATCCATCAGTTCCTGAAGCCAGGTATTATTTTCCTTGATGGCGGTTTTATATTGTTCTTTCCACTGTTGCTTGACCTTGTCGAGATACGACTGATCGGGACCCTTTTCCATCATCTGCTTAAATTCGTTATTCACTGCTCTCAGAAGAGTGTCTACCTTTTCCGGTCCGCAGGGGAGAATCAGCATGAATGAATAGTTCGGGTACGGATATTTCTCTACGCTGGCATAGGTACCTCCGCCATAGATCCCCTGTACTTTTTCCCGCAATTCCTCGATGATCCGGATATTGAGGATCTCACTCATGGCATTGGCTCTCAGTTCCAGATCTTCACTAAAAGGAACCTCACCCGAATAAAGGGCAAGAATAAGGCTTTTTGCTTCTTTGCCCCTGTTAAACTGTAATAATCTGTTACCCTCTGCCGGCCGCACTTTATTGTCGACAAAAGCAGGCTTTTTTCCGCTTGCCGGCAAACTGGCGAGATATTTTTCGAGCATGGGTATTATCTCATCTTCGTTAAAACTTCCGGTAAAAACAAAATGCATTCCGCTAAGATCTCCAAATCGTTCCTTGTAGATGGCCAGCGTTCTGTCTAAATCGATCTTATCAAAAAATGAACTGTTGGGCACCACCACAGGAGAAAGCGGATGATTGTTATAAATAGCTTTATATAACGTATCGACAAATGCCGCCTGCGGATTTGCCGATAAATTGGCGAATTGCGATTTGTTTTTTTGTATGAACGAATTAAATAAGGAACTGTCTTTTCGCGGCTCGGTAAAGTACAAATGCATTAATTGCAGCATCGTTTCCAGGTCTTTAATACTGGAACTTCCATTTAATCCCTCCGAAACACTGGTCAGATAAGGGTTGACGGAAACCGTTTTACCGGCAAGCATTTTTCGCAGATCGGTGGGCGAAAATTTGCCTACTCCCATGGAAGAAACAAGCTGGGTTGCATATTCAGCATTAAATTTATCCTTTACACCATAATGATTTTTTCCGCCGGGCCGAACAGAACCCATAAGGATCTGATCGTTTTTAAAATCCGTTTTCTTTAAAGTAACGGTCACGCCGTTGCTCAGTTTAATTTCACTGGTGCCCAATACGGCGTTCCTGCTGCGGCTGATCAACTTTCCGGCTTCCGGGGTTTTGGCCAGGAGTTCTGTCGACAGTTCTTTTTCTACATAAGGACTGAGATCCGCTTTTTCAATTTCTTTTAAG
>JAEZAY010000452.1 GCA_023427575.1 Bacteroidota bacterium
AGAAAAAGGCCGGTAAAGACCGTAAGCTTCTTTTGCATAGAAGCTCATACACATTATTTTTTTCCCTTCAACAAATGTGGGCATAGCATCCCAAACAAATTTGCGGGAGGAAGTCCAGGCGAAATCGCGGACATTATCCGCTTTATAGATCCAGGTTTTCTTTTTGGTTGATTTTTGTTTTTCAGCTGCTTTCGCTTCATCCAGCGTTACAATTTCAATCGGCTCTTTGGTGGTTTGGGCTTTATTCCAGCGTGCCATTTGGGTTGGGCTGAGATTGGCCTGATAGTTCAGACATTCACCGGTGGAACCAACCACATGATCAGCAGGAACGGTCATTGCAACCTTAAAATTTCCGAACGTAAGCGCGAATTCCCCACGGCCGGTGAACTGATGGTTCTGCCAGCCCTGGAAATCGCTGTAAACGCAGAGCCGGGGATACCATTGTGCCATCGTAAACAGATAATTTCCTTCTTCGGGGAAAAATTCGTAACCGCCTCTTCCGCCCTGAGCCTGACGATCGGAAATATTGTAATTCCAGTCGATCTTAACCACAAATTTCTGACCGGGCTTCAGCGCCGCTGGAAGATCTACCCGCATCATTGTTTTGTTGATGGTGTATTTTAGATTCTTACCGGCCCCATCGGTCAGCTTTGTAATATTAAATCCAAAACCATTGTCTTTCCGGGCTTCTTCCATCCGGTCGATGGTTTGGGTTGTCATTTGTCTTGGCATGGGCGAACTGGTCTCGTAACCGGCATTGTTAACAGAACTATGCTCGTTTTCATCCAGTTGGAACCAGAGATAGGTAAGATGATCGGGGGAATTGTTGTAATACGTTACGGTTTCCGATCCGGTTAGCTTCAGCTTCGTTTCATCCAGTTCGCATTTAATATCATAATCGGCGCGCTGCTGCCAGTACTTGGGACCGGGAGCCCCACTGGCTGTTCTGTACTCGTTCGGTGTGGGCAGGATGGTTCCCAGCTGTTCGAAGCGGTTGGCATGATTTGAATTCGGATTGTTCTTGATATCCTGAGCAATTGCTCCGGAGAACAAACCCAAAACCAACGCTCCGATTGAAAAAATTTTCTTCATTTTAGCGTATTTAGTTTTTGTTGGTGCCTGGTGATTACCTCAGGGGATTCTTTCAAGCGCCATAATTAGAGCGATCCCAAAAATTGATCCTGACGTAAATAATATGTATGATCTTCTTTCAAATTTGAAAACCTGGATGCAAATTACTGAAAGCAACAGAATTGCCGCCACAATTACCAATTGACCAATTTCCAGCCCCAGATTAAAAGCCAGAAGCTGGCTGATGATACTGGAATCCGATCCCAGCAGACTTTTAAGGTAGTTGGAAAAACCCAGACCGTGAATAAGCCCGAAAAATATAGCCAGCAGATAATTGAGATTCATCGACTTGCCGGAAGATTCCTTTGTCCTGCTGATATTAGCCAGTGCTGTTATAACGATGGTGACCGGTATCAGAAACTCAATCCATTCGGAGGAGACATTTAATAGCTTTAAAGCGCTTAAAGCAAGCGTTATGGAATGGCCTATTGTGAATGCGGTGACGAGGATTAAAATTTTTTTCCAGTCGCGGGGCAAATATCCAATACATAGCGCCGCTACAAATAAAATGTGATCATATCCATTTAAATCGGCAATATGTTCGTATCCAAGGGTAAAATAGATCCAGAAATCCTGCATAATAAAATTTTCAGCAATTGCGGCCTTTGTATTTAAGGCTTTAGGTCGATAAGTTTGAAAAATAAGTAAGAGATTTGTAACAGAAAAATATTTAGCTGCAGATGGTCATACTTTTTTATAAATGGACGCTTTTTCTGGCCGCATTACTCCCATATACATCTGGTTCCTCCGAAGCTTTAGCTGCCAGGAACCTGCATCCTTTTTACGTTTCGGTTATAGAAATTAATTATAACAACGCCGATAAAAACCTGGAGATCGCCTGTAAAATTTTTACCGACGATTTTGAATCTACGCTGAACAGCCAGTATAAGACCAAAATTGATTTATTTAATACGAAAGACAGCGACCGCGAAGCCGCAGGCAAACTGATGCTCGATTATATCAGTAAACATCTGATCATTGATCTGGATGGTAAAAGATCCAGGCTTGAGTTTGTCGGGTTTGAAAGGGAAACAGAAGCAATCTGGAGCTACTACCAGGTTTCCAATGTGAATGCACCGGGAAAAATGGGTATTGATCTTTCCATCCTCTATGATGCTTTTGAAGAACAGATCAACCTCCTTCATGTAACGGTAAACGGTAAACGAAAAAGCCAGAAGCTGAACAACCCCGCCACCCGGGTCAATTTTCAATTTTAAATTGGCGATCAACGATTTTAGAATTACGACCAAAAGCAATTTCCTGGCTCCTGATTGAAATGGCCGAACCAGCCGGGCATTCCAGTAGATCCGGAAAAAATTTACGCTGCGTATCGACGCCGGATCTGCCATTCTTTTAAAATTTTTTAAAGAGGCAGATCCGCCCGGCCGGCATTGGAGCGGCATGGCCAGGCCCGGTATTTAAACTTTTATAATCATTAGTGTCCGGTTAAATGTATTCAGTGGGCCTCGGAAGAAATCCGTTAAGAAAATTGAAACAAACGGCGTAAAATAAAAACAGTTGTTACCGAAGCTCGGGGATGATTCTTTGCTCGTAAGTCCTACTACTGCTGGGATTTATTCTTTAGCTTTGACTTGTTTTTATTTAGCCGGAAGTTTCAATTTTTAGGATTTATTCCGCAGCCCGATTTTTTTGCTCCACTTTTTTTCTAAAAAAAGTGGAAGGAGTCATTTACAATAACTGCTCCAATTCACTATTGATAAAGGTTTCGGATGAATTAGAAATTATTACCAGGACACCACTCATTCCCTAATTTGAAAAATAAAATACAGTAGATGAAACCTGAGATCCAGGCATATAATGAGGCGCAGACTCCAGATGATAAAAGAATCTGCGATTTTTTGGCTCAAACCATTGATGCGGAATTAAGCGAAGCTGAAAATAAGATCTGGCATGGGCATCCGGTATGGTTTCTGGATTCCAACCCGATCGTGGGTTATAGCAGGCAGAAAAAAGGGATCCGGCTTATGTTCTGGAGCGGCACCGATTTTGAAGAGCAAAATCTCGGGGTGAAAGGCGAAAAATTTAAAGATGCTTCCATTTTTTACAACCAGGTTTCCGAAATCAATGTGGAAGACCTCAAACGCTGGCTCTTAAAATCAAGGTCCATACAATGGGATTATAAAAATATTGTAAAGCGTAAAGGCAGGTTGGAAAGATTAAAATAGGGGAAGCTTTTGGCGGACCGGCTGCCGGACCAAAACAGCCTTATCTATCTGTGCCGGCTTAAGGCAAATACCTCCAGTCAATGGCTTCATCCTGGCCACCGAAACAAAATGGTCTTATCATCTCGCCGCCGATATCCCAGATTGGGCTTTGAACCGCTTCCAATAATTTGATAATTAAATTCATGATGGCTTCGCATCGGCCCCGCGTTAATTCTCCCGTAGAATTCGGTATAACTTAGCGGATCAGAAGACAGGCATACCTCCGAACCTTTTTAAGTTGCAGAAATTACAACCCTTGTTTTTTCAGACTGTATAATCAATACGGGCAATGAAGAATAAACAAACACAGTAGGGTATTCCATCAACAGAAATCTGCAATCGCGAGCTGAAATTTGAAATTATTCTTCCATATTCTCCTTGATCTCATTCGAGATTTCCACCAGCACTTTATCGATCCGCTGGGCATCCATATCAATAATTTCAAATTGAAATCCTTCCCATTCCATACGGTCGCCGGTTTTTGGAATCCGTTCCAGTTCATGCAGTATAAATCCCGCCAGCGTATCAAACTCACGTTCGCCCTCATTCATCCATTCGGTTTTATCGAAGCGGGTTAGAAAATCATAAAAGGGGATCTGCGCGTCTACAAGATATGTACCATCTTCTCTTTCCAAAATTTCATAATCCTCCACATCCATTTCCGGCAGATCGCCGACAATCGCCTCCAGAATATCGTTTAGGGTGATCATGCCCTGCAGGCTTCCGTATTCATCCACTATAAAACAGGAATGAATTTTCGATTGTTTGAACTTCTCCAAAACCTGATATGCAGTATTGTTTTCGGGTACATACAGTGGCGGCCCCATCAGCTCTTCAAAACTGGTCACATCATCGGCCACATACAGATCCTTAATGGAAACAACGCCCTTTATATGATCGATCGAGCCCTCGCAGATCGGATAAATGGAATGCGGTTCCAGCAGGATCTTCTCCTTGATGGCCGCTTCATCATCGGTGAGATCGAACCAGATGATATCGCTGCGGTGCGTCATCAGAGAAGTAATATTCCGGTCGCCCAGATGAAAAACCCTTTCAATGATTTCCTGTTCAGCTTCCTCAATGGTTCCCTGTTCCGTTCCTTCACTGATAATCGCTTTAATCTCTTCTTCCGTTACCTGATTGTCTTTGGTCTGGATATTAAACAATTTCACCAATGCATTGGTTGAACGCGTGAGTAGCCAGATAAAAGGATGGGTAATCAAACTCACCACCCGCATGGGTTTGGCCATCAACTTGGCAATCGTTTCAGGTCGGGATAAACCCAGTCTTTTTGGTACCAGCTCACCCAGCAC
>JAEZAY010000502.1 GCA_023427575.1 Bacteroidota bacterium
CGGGCACCACTACTTTTAAACTACTTTCGCCGGCTTCAACCACATTGGCTTCGACATTGCCCGTAAAACGGACTTTTGATTCATTTGCTACAACATTATAAAGGTCAAAATTCGCCCCCAGTATTTCAAGCGTGTCTCCCGGTGCCGGATAGTCGAACGTAAAACCGCTGATGGCCAACTGCGGAATAACCACTTTGAAATCAAAACTGGCAGTGCCGCCGGGAGTGGTAAGGGTAATTTTATCGTTTACGCTGGCGGGAATCTGCCTGGGAATTTTCACCGATACAAGGGTGTCGGAAGAATAAAAATCCCTGGGTTCAATTACCAGATCATTGATGGTGATTTCACTGGTATTACCCAGATTGTTGCCCCAGATCAGCAGCCATTGATTTAATTCACCGGTGGTAATACTGGCGTTTCGGTCTACGGTGCTTGAAACCCGGCTTATAAGCGGAGGCCCGTAGCTGCTGCTGTCTTTTTTGCATGAGCCCAAACCGAAGGCCAGTATGGCGGCAACGGCGATGTATAGAAATGAAAATTGTCGCATGAGTTGTCTTTTTAAAATTGGAAAATCATACAGATTACCAGCCGGGATTATTTTTTCCACCAAGGCCCTCGTTCGTATTTATTTCGGATAAGGGTATGGGTAATAAAAGGTTCCGTTCAGATCTCACCTTTATTATATCCGATGCATCAACCTGCATTTTATTCATCACCTGCAGATAGATTCCCCAACGGATCAGATCGTAGCGGCGATTGTTTTCATACAGCAGTTCACGGCCTCTTTCTTCAATTACAAAAGACCGGAACTGTTCCTTATTCATTCCCTGTGGCGCTTCGCTGGCTTTAGCCCGTACCCGAATTTGATTTAAGGCATTATAGGCTGCCGGTGTAGGTCCGTTCAATTCATTTTCCGCTTCCGCAAACATCAGAAGCACATCCGCATATCGCAATAGCGGATAGTGCACATCATTCGCCCCGGGAACCGTATTGGGTCCGGCAGTGGCGTCTTTGTATTTGGTAGTATAGGCATTATTCCAGTCGCGGCTCCAGATATAAGAATTCCCCTGCGCATCGGTTTGATATTGGGTTTCTTCCTGTGGGAAATACAGATTGGTGCCGAAAACCCTGAACTGGTGCGTAAATCCATGCAGGGCGCGATGGTCGGATTTTTCGTAGTTATCGTATACATTTTTTGTTGTCCATACCCAGCCGGAATTGGATCCGTCGGGCCTGGCTGCATTAAAGTAAGCCCAGAAATCATCGGTGCCAAGATCCGGCCGGTTAAAAGTGTTCAACATGAACATATGCTCGGTCTTGTTTTTATTTTCGTTTTTCAATAGATCCATCCAGTTCTGAAACAGCGAGTATCTGCCGCCGGAAATCACTTCGTTCAGTTTGGTCCGGGCCGAATCAAAATATAATTCTGAATTCACACCTTCCAGTCCGGCGGTTACAATTTTGGAGAATGAATAACTGCCCCAGGTAGTAGGACTGCCGGTATTCACAGTCAGGTTGCCCGATGGCAGGGAGCCCGAAGCAATGGTCAGATACGCTTTGGCAAGTATTGCGCTTGCCACATCCCTGGTCACTCTGCCGGTTTCTCCCGAACGGGGATCGCCTGCCGGAAACAAAAGCTGTTCCGCCTGCTTCAGATCCGAAATAATCTGGTTATAGGTCTCCATAACGGTAGACCGGGGCATGAATGGAGTTTCAAGACCGGTGGCAATGGTGTGAAGCTTTATGGGAACACCTCCGTACAGGCGAACCAGGTCGAAATAGGAATAAGCCCTGAAAAAATAGGCTTCACCCATTACCCTGTTTTTTACATCTTCATCGATGCTCATTCCGGGAACATTTTCCAGCACGCCATTGGCGCGGGCAATCATCAGGTAATGATCGTTCCAGATATTATCAATGCCCCAGTAGTCGCGGGGATTACCCTGACCAATACTACCTAAGAACCAGGATGGACCCGATGAATGATCCGCGTCAAGATCTACCACCGCCCATAAATTCTGCTTGTAAAAACCGTAGCTCAGCAAGGTTCCATATACGCCGTTTATGGCAGATACGGCATCGGCTTCCGTTTTATAAAAGTTATTGGGCGAAACAAAATCATATACTTTTTCAGTTAGTGCTTTTTTGCAGGAACTGAACAAGATCAATCCCAGCATAACCGGAATTATATATAAAGGAATCTTTTTCATAATAACATTTTTATCCTGTAAAGGGTTAATTAAAATCCAACCTGAACCCCGAAGTTTACTGTTTTTGAATTCGGATAGGCAGCCAGATCAACGCCACGGAGCGCCGGATTGTCGCCAAAGCCGTTGATATCGGGATCAAATCCTTTGTAATCGCTGATCGTAACCAGATTGGTTCCGCTAACGTATACCCTTACACGCTCAAAAATCCGTTTGCTCTTTAAAGGCAGGTTATAGCCAAGCACTACGTTTCTAAGCCGGAGAAAAGTGCCGCTTTCAAGAAAACGCCGGGTGATGTAAAAGCTTCTTGAGTACTGGTACCAGGCTTTTGGATATGTGGCATGCTCCCAGTTCTCGGGAGTCCAGCGGTTATCATAGGCTTCCTGGGTAATATTGTTGTACGTTCCCACATCATTAAACAGGCGGTAGTTCATGTTGATAATATCGCCCCCATGACGCCCGTTGATGAAAATATTGAGGTCGAAATTTTTATATACCAGGTTGGTATTGATGCCATATGTATAATTGGGATTTACATCGCCAATGATCGTTCTGTCTTCAACCCCGATTACATTGTCTTTATTCAGATCGCGGTAGCGGATCTCGCCGATCTTTTTGATAATATTGGCATCACTAAGACCCGAATTCACAGGGTCGGCTCTAACCTCTGCTTCATTACGGTAAATGCCTTCTTCCACCCAGCTATATAAAGCCCCGATGGGCAAGCCAACCCGCTGAATGAATGGCGCGTTTTGAGCCCGATAATCGAGCGATTGCGCAAACTGTTCAGTTACGTCATTACCAAGACTCAGGATCTTATTTCGGTTAAAAGAAATATTGCCTCCGATCGTCCACGAAAAATTAGCGGTATTAACGGCAACCACATTTAATGTTAATTCAACCCCTTTATTTTCAATACTGCCCGAGTTCACCAGTTTTGAAGTAAATCCGTTACTACCGGGAATCACCAAGCGCTGCAGGAGATCCGAGGTTTTTTTGTAATAGTAATCCGCCGTAAAACGAATCCGGCTGTTTGCCAGTTCGGCATCCACGCCAATATTCAGCTGATCGGTGGTTTCCCATTTCAGGTCATCGTTGCCCGGACCGGCAAACTGATCGGGAACATATCCCGATACAGGGGTTCCGTTAAATACATAGTCAATTGGCGTAAACCGGTCAAGTGTTCCGTAGGAAGAAATGGCCTGGTTTCCGGTTTTACCATAGCCGGCGCGAATCTTTAACTGGGTGAAGGTTTTCGAAGACCGCATAAACTCTTCGTCGGTCACCGACCATGCTGCCGCCACCGATGGGAAATACGCCCATTTATTGTTTTTGGCAAATTTGCTGGAACCATCTGCGCGATAGGAAACAGTCAACAAATACCTGTTATCGTAATTGTAGTTCACCCTGCCAAGAAATGAGGCAAGAGCGCTTTCGCCTCTGCCGGTCCGGGTTTTATCATGATTTTTCGCCGCGAACATGTTATTGTTCTGCAGGAGATCATTTACAAAACCGGTTGCCCGGTTGTTTTCAAATTTGTATTCCGATTTTTCATAAATAAAACCGGTGGTTGCACTGATGGAATGTTTTCCCAATTCGGTTAAATAGGAAAAGATGGATTCGGAAACAATATGGTTCCAGTCGTTGATACCGATTGCGGCCACTCCGTCTAGATTTCGGCCTTCATACGTGGTTCTTGGCAGGTACTCGTCGCGGCGTGCGGTGTAGGTGGTGAAACCTACGTTCTGCCGAAATTTTAAACCCTTGTAAAGGCTTGCTTCCAGGAAGCTGGAAGTATAAAAAGAATTGCTTCTAACCCGGTTATAGAGCGTGGTAGCGTACAAATATGGATTGGTGATCAGTTCTGATTGGGAGAAATCATTGTTCAGAGTGTCCATCAACGTTAGTGTTGGAGAATAAGTCAGTGCTGAACGGGTCACTCCTTCCGCATGGGCGTTATCGGTAGTATTGGTTTTGACCATGCTGTTGGTTTCCTGGGCGAAATTCAGATTTGTTCCCACCACCAGCCAGTCTTTAATATTGCGATTCAGATTGGTTCTAACGGCAAATTTTTTATATCCTGATCCGATGATAACCCCGTCCTGATCGAGATAATTGATGGAAAGTAAATGGCTTCCCGCGTTTGATCCACCGGAAACGGAAACGGTATGATTGTTTGTTATGGCGTTTCTGAAAAGTATATCCTGCCAGTCGGTACCCAGCCCGATATATTCATCCGGCGTTTTTGTCTTGTTCATTTTCCCGCTTCTGATATCAAGCCTCATCTCGCCGGAATATGGAATATCGTAGGTGGTGCCTTCAATCCGGTTGGCGGTTTCATAGGATTCGTTCTGCAAAAGCGCATAAGTATGAGCGTTAAGTACCGGGATCTTTTTAATCACCTGACTGATACCGTAATTACCGCTGTATTCAACCTTATCAAGTCCTTTTTTACCTTTCTTTGTTGTTATCAGCACTACCCCGTTGGCGCCCCTTGATCCGTAAATGGCGGTTGCGGATGCGTCTTTTAAGACTTCCACCGATTCTATATCATTCGGATTTAAAAACCCAAGCGCGTTGGTGGTTTGGGTAATGCCCCCGCTGGCCGAAGCCGGGGTATTGCCGGCATTGGAGCCGCCGTAGGGAACTCCGTCAATCACGTACAAAGGCGAAGTGCCGGAAGAGAATGAGTTTGTTCCCCGGATTTGAATATTCAGGCCCGCGCCCGGAGCTCCATCGCTGGTGGAAACAACCACCCCGGCCATACGGCCCTGCAGCGCGGAAACTACATCGGTGGGCGCCGCCCTGATCAGATCCGCACCCCGCACGGATGCAACGGAACCGGTCAGATCACGGCGTTTTACGGCTCCATATCCAATGACAATTACATCATTTAATGTGTTGGTTGCAGCTTCCAGTGTAACAGAAACGGTGTTGGAATTACCGATCGCTACTTCCTGGGTTTGCATTCCAACATAAGAAACGGTGAGGGCTCTGGCATTGGCCGGAACCTGGATGGTGAAGTTGCCCGCCTCATTTGTACTGGTGCTTAAATTGGAATTTTTAACGGCAACAGAGGCGCCCCCGAGCGGGTTGCCATCGATATCTTTAACAGAGCCGGAAATTCTTCTATCCTGGGCATGGGTGATCAGGAAAGAAAATACACAAAGGAGCATGGCCAGCCCCCTGGTTAGTTGGTATTCTTTCATATAGCAGTTCGTTTAAGTATACCAAATCTATTAACCAGTTTTCCTATTACCTAATATTTCTTTTTATTTTAAAAATGAATAAATATATTTTTCAATTCATGATAAGATTAAAAGAATCAGGGCCTTATCGTGATTTCTCACTATAATGCCATTGCTGTCCGGGTAATTTGTTTGCCTGAAACCTTTATTAATATAAATCTTCAGTCCACTTTTTTTTAGAAAAAAAGTGGAGCAAAAAAATCGGGCTCCGGAATAAATCCTAAAAATTGAAACTTCTGGCATAAGGGAATGTGCAAATGTGCAAATGTGCAAATTCAAATCCGGCCAGTTATATTCTTTAGCTGTGACTTGTTTTTATTTTACGCCGTCCGTTTCATTTTGCAAATTCGCACATCATTGGTGTCCGGTTAATAATTTTCCATTCAGCCGAAACCATTATCAATAGTGAGTTAGGAGCAGTCATTGTAAATGACCCCTTCCACTTTTTTTTAGAAAAAAAGTGGAGCAAAAAAATCGGGCTCCGGAATAAATCCTAAAAATTGAAACTTCCGGCTAAATAAAAATAAGTCACAGCGATAGAATATAACCCAGCAGAAGTAGGACTTACGAGCTAAGAATCGTTTCCCAGCTGCGGTAACAACTATTTTTATTTTACGCCGTCCGTTTCAATTTTCTTAACGGATTTCTTCCG
>JAEZAY010000550.1 GCA_023427575.1 Bacteroidota bacterium
CTGTTCATATTGCTGATTTACGGGTTCCTTTTCCAGAAACTCATTATCGGCAATGGTTAGCATTGAATCCAGGTAGTCGGTAGCGGATAATTTTTTCCGGGGAATATACCAACCCAGCTTTTTAATGCTTTTTTCATCCAGACCCTTCCATACCATGTTAGCCAGCGAAATATATTGTGAAGAAAGCATCAGCTCCAGTTCTTCGCGGGTAGCTTTCCGGTTCGGCCTTTCCATCAACACATCCAGTCGCGCCGTATAGGGAAGTGAATCCTGCAGTCCATCGTATTCAATATTTCTAACCCGGTTAACTAGATTTTCCGCCGGTTCAATAATTCCTCCGCCATCGAACCAGGCATGGGCAAATTTCCGGTCTTTGTAAAATTTCCGGATGTCATTCTGCTGATCTTTAAATCGGGGATATTTAGCCAGGAATTCGTCGATATAAGTGCTATCGAGAAAGATGGTATCCTGGGAACTGAAATTCCCGATAATATCGCGGATCCATCCAAATGGCTTTTTTCTTTCCGTTTTGGCTTCCGGATTTTCGTTTTTACCATCCCCGCAACCCGGGTTAATACATAGAACTACAAGAACCAGGGGTACGGCGATCCAGTTTTTCCAAATCATAGTTTTCATTTCTTACCCTTATTATTCAATTTCCATGCCTCGCCCCTGTTCATTGATTTGGAGAAAATCTGCGTTCAATTCCCTTCCATTATCGCTTTAAAAACCGGCCTTTTAATAATTTGTGCATCACTTCTTCATGAAAGCTGCGTGAAATGGGAAGAGAAACAGGACCAATCCGAACCGTATTGCCTTCGATTGCCTCTATGCGATCGGGCGCGATGATATATGATTTATGAATTTTCAGGAAGCGGGAATCCGGAAGATGTTCTTCAACGGATTTGAAAGTGAGATAACTGATGTATTTTTTTGTGGTGGTATAAACAGCCACATAATTCTGCAAAGCTTCGAAATACAGAATCTCATCATAGCGGATCCGAATTATTTTGTTATCGGTTTTGATGAAAAAATAATCATTCCTGGCTTCGGTGGCTGTCTCGGATTGCTTTTTACCGGCAAGCGCCCGGGCCCTGGTCACCGATTTCCAAAAGCGGTCGAAGGAAAAGGGTTTTAGAAGATAATCCACCGCATTCACATTGAAACCTTCAACGGCATATTGCGGATAGGCAGTGGTGAAGATCACCATCGGCGGATTGGTGAGGCCTGAAATTAATTCCAGCCCGCTCATCCTGGGCATTTGTATATCGAGAAAGATCAGATCGATGGACTGGTTCAAAAGCGGCTCTGATGCCTTCAGTGCATTTTCATAAACTCCGGCCAGTTCAAGAAAATCGGTTTCTTCAACATATTCCGTCAGCCCTTTTCGGGCCAGGGGTTCATCATCTACAATAATGCATTTTAACTTCATTGTATTCTATTTAACGACAAGCTGCAGATCCACCGTGAACAAATGGTCGGTTTCAATAACCCTTATCTCATGATTACCGGGATAGAGCAAATCCAGCCTTCGTTTTACATTATTTAAACCAATACCGCCGGCGGGTTCAACAGATCCCAACAACTCCCGCGTGTTCTGAACATGGAAATTAAAATGGCCGTTTGAACGCGAATACCGGATCTCTACATAATTGCCGCCATTGGAATGGTGACTGATATGTTTAAACGCATTTTCCACCAGCGGCAGCAGCAGCAGCGGTACAATCTGAAACCCCTTCATCTCCGTTTCCTGAAACACCCGAATCTGATAATTGCAGTCTTTGCGTAATTTCTGCAGCCGGATATAGTCATTCAAATAATTCATTTCTTTTTCCACTTCGATGGTATCATTTCCACATTCATACAACTGATACCGAAGCAGATCGGAAAACTGCAATAAGGCATCTCTTGCTTCGGAATTTTCGCGGTCAATCAGGAAATAAATGGAGTTCAGTGAATTAAAAAGGAAATGAGGGTTGATCTGCGATTTTAAATATTTAAGTTCCGTTTCCGCTTTTTCTCTTGCGATGATGGCCATCTTCTTCTGCGATTCAAGATAATCGGCTATTAACCGGAAGGCGGCACCGGTGGATACCAGTAAAAAAACAGGAATTATATTATCATAGATCCGGTATTTAAAATTCATAAACGGATTCAGGCCCGGATAGATCATGGAAATAATGATCTGCAATTTCAAGATGGCGGCTCCAAAAATGATCAGGAAATAGCTGATAAAAAAAACAGCATATTTTTTCTGATATAAATATTTTGGAATTAACCATTCGGTAGTTAGGTAAACCAGGGACGCAATAAAAAAAACCTTAATAAAAGTTATCTGAAGGGCAAGCGTTCGGGAAGAAAAATCGTCGGCGCGGAGATAAAACCATCCTGCAAAAAACAGCATCCAGAGAAATATATGATGCAGCTTATACTTCCGAACATTTAAAGGCCATTTCATACGCGAATTAAATATACAAAATTGGCTGCCGCAGCAGATTTATTTGTTCTGCCGGCAATCCTTGACGAAATACCAATTTGGAAAGCTGATTTTAGCCCTTGGTCAATAAATTGATGCATCTCGTGTAAAAAAGACGAAGCCTGCAAAAAGATTCCCAATCTTGGTTTGAAATTGATTCAATAAATAAATTTTTGTTATGATTTCCACTTCTCGTATATCGCTGCTTTTTCTGGTTCTTGTTTCCTGTAAAGAGAGCCCGCTTTCAGCGCAGCAGAATGAAAATCGTGTGGGTGGCAGGTGCGAAGGCTGCGAGGCAATCTATGAAAACCCGGCTCCATTTGATCAGCTCAGTCATGAAATCAAACTGGATGGGTTCGATACTCAAAATCAAAAAATTCATATCAGTGGAACAGTATATAAAGCGGATGGTAGAACCCCCGCGCCGGGAATTATTTTATATGTTTATCATACCGACAGTGAGGGAATATATCCTAAAAAAGGAAATGAAACCGGATGGGCCAGGCGCCACGGCTATCTCCGGGGATGGCTGAAAACCGATGCGCAGGGTCGGTATCTGATTAAAACAATCCGACCGGCTTCATATCCCGACTCCAGGATTGAAGCGCATATCCACTGTATTGTAAAAGAACCTTCCATGAACGAATATTATATTCACGATTTTCTGTTCGAAGATGATCCGTATTTGAAAGAAGACGAAAAATCAAATCCAAACAAACCGGGTGGCAATGGTGTTCTAACATTGCGGAAAGAGAACCAGGCTTTTTTTGCCACCCGCGATATTTACCTCGGGCGACACGTGGCAAATTATCCTTCGCAATAATTTTATTCGGGAAATTCAGTGCCGGAAATGTTTTTAGCCGGCCTTCTTCCAAAAAGCAGGCTTCCGATCCGAACCAGGTTCGATCCGGATTCAATCGCGACCTTATAATCATCGCTCATTCCCATCGATAATTTGGTAAAATGAAAATGGTCCAGTTTTATCTGACTGTACTTATCGAACAAAGTTTGCAAATACATGAATTCCCGGCGAACTTTTTCCAGGTCATCTGTAAATGTAGCCATTCCCATCAGCCCGCAAATTTTTACAAATCCATATTCTTTCATTGCCTCCGGCGCCGATAATCCCTGCACCAGTTCTTCCAGTTCATCTTCGCTCAATCCAAATTTTGTTTCCTCCCGTGCAATATGCACCTGCAAAAGGCAGCGAATTGGTTTATTTAATTTTTGCCCCTGCTTATTAATCTCTTTTAATAATTTAAAACTATCCATTCCATGAATCAAATGGACAAAAGGTGCAATGTATTTCACCTTGTTCGTTTGCAGGTGACCGATATAGTGCCAGCGGATATCGCCCGGGAGTAAAAGCTGCTTTTCAACCAGTTCCTGCACATAGTTTTCGCCAAAATCGCGCTGGCCCAGATCATAAAGCGCTTTGATCTCCTCCACCGTTCGCATTTTCGACACAGCTACCAGGGTAGCTTTATTTCCAAGTTCATCAATGATACTTCTGTATTGATCTTTATTTACAGCCATCAGATTTTAATTTTGTTCCAACCCAGACCCTGCAAAAATCTCACCATCCCCCAATACATGATTATAAAAACCGTTAAAAGAATGAAATACAGGAAAGGCTGGTTAAGCATCAGATAATGGACACCGACCATAACGGCGATAAGAATGAAGTGCAGGATTGCCGCCAAAAAGCGGCCTGATTGCTGCTCCACATTTGGCTGCAGCGTAAAGGGGATTGACTTTTTCGATACTGCCGCCAGCACAAAATAACTGGCCAGGGTATTAAAAAATCCAAACAGGAAATCGTCGGCAACAGCCAGGCCCCAAACCGGAAACGCCAGCAAAAACATGAGCAAGTATAATGGAACAAAATATTTAATAAAATTTGCTTTAACGGCACCACTCAGGATCAATCCGGGGGCTTTAACCGGTGTGGCCCGGAATAGCCAGGATGCCTGGTACTGATCGTAAAACGACATAAAACCAATACTGCCGGAAACCGTAAACATGGGCAGATAAATCAGCCAAAGATATGAGTTTGAGCCAGGCAGTTCGCGGGCCAGCTCCTCCATTGATTTTCCTCGCTGAACAAAAATGGTGAATATTAAAACCACGATATAGCCCAGGCTGGGATAAAGTTTGAGCCGGAAACTCTTGTCGCGGCTGGTCATTTTCCAAACAAAACGGAAACCGGCTTTTTCCTCTTTTTTTCGACAGACCAGATCGCCGATCCATGCTGATAGCGAAGAGGCGTCGGCTTTATTCCGGTTTACAGGCTTACGCTGCGAATCGCCGGAAATGGCGGCGAGCCGGGAAGCGAAGGATGGAGCCAGATACCGGTTCAGGAACCAGTAGCTAAAAAATGGAAAGCAAAGCGCCAGTATGGCCGTAAATATGTGAGTAGCATCATAGCTGGCTGTGTAAATCATTTCCAGAGAAACCGCCATCCACACCGGCGGTAACAGGTATGCATAACCGGAGAACTGAAACTCCCCGGTCATATTTTCAAAATCCATTATTCTGCCCAATACCTGGTAAATGGCGGCAAATACTATTGTCATCAGGATCTGGGAATAGGTTACTATTTCCTTCACCTTGTCCATAGAACTGAACCGGATAATCAACAGGTATAGAATATAGGTGATGAACAGCGCCAGCAGTCCGGTCAGGCTCATTGTGATGACCATGGCTACACCAATCAGAGGTCCATATAAAAAGCTGCTCATTAAAATCGGGAAAATGGCGAGGGCCAGTAGAAACTGCAGCAGGTAGATAACAACATGAATCAGGCGGGCCATAAAGAAGGTCCTGCCATTAATAGGCCTGGGAAGCAGGATCTGATTATCGGTGGTGTCGAGCAATAC
>JAEZAY010000018.1 GCA_023427575.1 Bacteroidota bacterium
CCCAGACAAACCATCAGAATTTTCATGCGGCAAAAGTAAGTTGCTAATCCACAAACAGCAAATCAACGCTTTGTGGAATTAGCGGAAGGCGGCATCTCATAGAAAACCTGCGCGGGTTCATGTAAAAAATCAGAACTAAGATTCTGCGGCCAGATTTCCATTCAAATCAATACCGGTGATTGAATGAAGAAAGCGGTTCCGGAAAATCATTTTCTGAATTCAATCAAACTAAACCAACAACTACATGAGACCCGAACAGTTTTTAGAAGCCGATTTGCTTGAGATTATTTTTGATGGAAGAAACAAGGATTACGGTGCATACCAGTTGCGAAAGGAATATAACCGGCATTTGCTTATCTCCTCGGCTGCATTGTTGCTGATGCTGGGACTGGCTTTTGGCTGGCAGATTTTAAAAACCGATCCCATCATGCGTCCGCTGGCAATTTTGGCTGTTGCCGATACGCTTAAACCGGTAACGGTGATTTTGAATCCGGAGCCAGAGCAACCGAGGCAGGCGCAACCGGTGATTCGCAAAACCATCAACAACAGTGTTCCGGTAATTGTTGCGGAAGATATTGATGAAACCGTACCGGAAATAAAAACGCTAATCAGTTCGGAAGCGACCATTGGATCGCTGAATATTGAAGGGCCCCTTGCGGAGGGCCCGGCAGGTAGTGGAACCGAACCGGGATCTGCCGAAGGAGCGGCGGCGATTGAGCCCGAAAAACCAGATGAGAACCGGATTTTTACCAAAGCAGAGCGGATGCCGGCTTTCCCCGGCGGCGCCGAAGCGCTGCGCCGGTTTTTATCGAAACATTTGCGGGTGCCGGAAGACCAGTTGGATCCGGGAGAAAAGCAGAAAGTAATTGTACGCTTTGTAATAGACCGGGAGGGAAAGGTGGAAAGTCCGGAGTTTCCGGAAGGAACCCGTTCAGAATTTGTGCGCGAGATCCGGAGAGTGATGGCAAAAATGCCCCTTTGGGAACCTGGCTGGCAAAATGGACGAAGCGTGAAGGTTTATTTCACTATTCCGGTCATTTTTCAGGGTTCGGAATAGAGTTATCGGGCGGAAAAATAGTTTAGAATAATTTTAAGATTTTTTTTTTGCCCGTTTTGATTACTGGTAATTTCTTATCTTGGCCGACGCGACGGATCATCAGAATGCGTCAATAACTGGTTAGAAATATGAGTATTGACAATGAAGAAAAAAGAGCCCGGACTTATGCAAACCGCCGTTCCATCATGGATCTCGGAATGGGCATAATTTATGCAGGCATGGGTGCATTCTTTGTTTTTAAGGAGTTTCTCGGCGTAAACTTTAATTTCCCGGAAGCGCCATGGAACTATGTTTTCGGGGGATTATGTCTATTATACGGAGGCTTCCGGATATACAGGGGAACTAAGAAAAATTATTTTAATTAATGAGTTTTAACGCTATTCATCCATTCCGGAAGATTGGTTTCGTTTCGGCAATCTGGATATTATTTTTGGTATCGGCCTGTGGTGGTGGATCAGATCCGGTCAGGGATAGCAGAGATACGCCCAATAGCGGTTCAATCAATATTAGTGTAGACGAGGCTTTTAAACCTGTGATCGATTCTCAGATCAAAGTATTTGAATCCCAGTTTCCCAATGCTAAAATCAATGTTCAGTACAAACCCGAAGCGGAATGTCTGAAAGATCTGAACAATGACAGTATTCGCATGGTTATTGTAACCAGAGCCCTTTCCCGTGCGGAAGAAGCGACTTTGAAAGATTCGCTGGAGTACAAACCGGCCTTTGGTCCCATCGCTCTGGATGCGATAGCAGTGATTGTAAACAATCGTTCGAAGGATACCATTTTCACCATGGATGAGATTGTGGCCATGGTGAAAAATAACAGTTCTTTTAAATACAAGGTTTTACTTGACGGAACCAGCGCTACCAGCAATGTACGCTATGTTATGGACTCGCTTTTGCAGGGTCAGCCATTAACGCCAAATGTGGTGGCGGCCAATAGTAGCGAGGGGGTGATTGATTACGTATCTAAAAATACGGATGCGATAGGGCTGGTTGGAGTAAGCTGGGTTGGCAATAAAGAAGACCCGCAAGTGTTAACCTTTTTAGAAAGTGTAAAAATCGCCGCGATCGAATGTAAGGGCTGTTCAGGCACCTATGTTAAACCATATCAGGCTAATATAGCCACATTCCGGTATCCGATGATCAGGCCTTTATTTTATATCTTGAAGGAAAATTACAACGGGCTTGGCAGCGGATTCAGGAATTTCCTCATCTATGAAAAAGGACAATTGATTTTTCAGCGGGCATATTTATTGCCTTCCAGAATGCAGTTCCAGGTGCGTGAGATGCAGATTTCAGAATAAACAGGATAAACTTTTTTAATAAACGCTAAAATCAGCAGGGACAATGATGAAACGACTATTCAGTGTACTACTAACCACGGTAATTGGTGGGACCTTATTTGCGCAGAGCGTAGATCAGGGTAAATGGTTTCACTACTATGAACGGTATGCAAGTGCTAAAGAAACACTTGAAAAAGTTCTGGCAGCGAATCCCAATAATATAGAGGCGGTTTATTGGCTGGGTCAGACACTGATTTCCCAAAAAGATTCCATAGCAGCAAAAGATCTTTACCAGAAAGCGCTTGCTTCCAACGGGAATGCTCCTTTGCTCCTCATTGGTATGGGCCATATTGAATTGCTTGAAGGCAAAACAAACGATGCCCGTCAGCGTTTTGAAACAGCAATTAACCTGACCAAAAGCCGCGATATTGATGTGTTTAATGAAATAGCAAATGCCAATATTGACGCTAAACAGGGCGATGCCAATTACGCCATTGAAAAACTTACCCAGGCAACCCAGGTAAGAAAATTCAATGATGCGCGCACCTATGTTTTAATGGGGAATGCATACCGCAAATTGATCGATGGCGGATCAGCGGTTACAGCGTATAACAAGGCAATCGGAATCGATCCTAAAAAAGCGGCGGCGCATAACAATATCGGAAAGATCTATCTGACTCAAAATAATCCGGAATTTTTCCTTCCGGCATTTGAAGCGGCAATCGCTGCCGATCCGGCCTATTCACCGGCTTATTACCAGTTGTTTTACTATTGGTATTTCCGGGATGTAAACAAGGCAGGGGAATATCTTGACAAGTATATTGCCAATGCGGATCAGGGTCCTGAAACAGAATACCTGAAAACTGACTACACCTACGCAAAGGGCGATTTTGCCGGAGCAAGAACAAGAGCTCAGGAGTTGATCACTCAGTATGGTGAAAAAGTAAATCCGCGGATGTACCGGATGATTGCCTACACCGCCGACACCCTGGGTGATGAGAATGGGGCGAAGCAGGCCATGATGACATTCCTCGAAAAAGCGCCACAGGAAGATGTGCTGCCTGCCGACTATGTTCAATTGGCTCATATTAATTCGCAGCTTGCCGGTAACGAACAGGAAGCTTTCGAAAACTATCGCACAGCCGTTGAAATGGATACGGTAATGGACAATAAAAAGAAATATATTGTGCAGGCCGCCGCACTGGCAAAAAGCCTGGGCGACCGTAACCAGGAAGCCAACTGGCTGGGCATTGCCTATTCACTTGAAAAAGAACCAAGTCAGACTGATTTGTACAACTGGGCATTCGCACACTACCAGGCGGGAAATTATGCCAAGGCCGACAGCCTGTTCTGTAACGATTATATCACCAAATTCCCTGATCAGATCTATGGCTACCTATGGTGCGCCCGGTCGAAGCAGGCTCAGGACACCACCATGGAGCAGGGTTTAGCCGTAGATGCATATAAAATGCTGGCCGAGAAGGCGCTTACGATCGATTCCGGCAAATTCAAAAGCCAGTCGATAGCCGCGCATTTCTATCTGGTGCAGTATTATAACGATATTGCGAAAGACAGAGACCAGGCCCTGGCGCATATCGATAAAGTACTGGAGATTGAACCCGAAAATGCCGATGCGATCCGGGTAAAAGATATTCTGACAAGAGCAAACAAGCAGGCTGCCAAACCAAAAGGAGCCGGCGCCGCGAAAAAAGAATAGGTGTAAACAACTAAAGCTTACGAAGAAATCCCCCGCAGTAAATTGCGGGGGATTTTTATTTTATTAATTTAATTGTCACTAAGTTGTAAATTCAACAGGCTACCTTAATTTTGCCACAAATTTAACGGTGAATCGCGGTATGGCGAGGCTCGGACCGCACCCGTAAAACCGATACCATGAGAATATATTTACTGCAAATTGCGGCTCAAACCACCGAAACTGCCTATGGGTATTTGCCCATTGCACTTCAGCTATTTTTCGCCATTTTATTTGTGGGAGCGTTGATGGGCATCACTCACCTGCTCGGCCCCAGCAGAAAAACGGCTGAAAAGCTGGCCAATTTCGAAAGTGGAATCGAAAGCGTGGGCAATGCACGCCAGCCCATGGCAATCAAATATTTCCTGGTAGC
>JAEZAY010000059.1 GCA_023427575.1 Bacteroidota bacterium
TTTCGCGGATTGATCGCCCATACTATATCATTCATTTCAGAGATCATATTGCCGGAAGTGGAAATAATTTTCTGAAGCGTATCGCCCAAAGCCTCGCCTTTGTTCTGCTTGTGATATAATGTGGCCACCTGGCTGTAAATGGAAATACTGCTGAGTGTGGATCCAACATTATCATGCAGGTCCTGCGCTATTTTATTACGGATCGCCTGCCGTTTTAATATTTCGTTTATACGATACCGGTATATTCCGTAGATCAGAAAAGAAAGGAAACTGAAACCGCTTGCATAAAACCACCAGGTTTTCCAGAATGGCGGACTAATAACAATGGTCAGTTCCATTATATCATCATTCCAGACTCCCGGCACCAGTCCTGACCGCACTTTAAATGTATATTCCCCCGCATCAAGATTGGTGTAATTCACCTGGTTTTGCGCTCCGGCATCGATCCAGCCGCTATTCAGTTCTTCCAGCATATAAGAGTAGCGCACGGGATGGCCCGAATAAAAACCCGGTGATGCAAATTCAACCGTAAAAAAGTTCTGGTTGTATTTCAGCCGGATTTTATTTTCGAAAAGGAGGTGGCTGTAAGAGGTATTAAAAATTTTAAAATCGGTGAAATACACTTCGGGGCGGGTTTGCGGGTTCCGGATTTTAAGCGGATCAAACTCAATAAAATAGTTTTCGCCTGAAACATACATCATCCCATTTTCGCCCTTACTGATATAACCTTTTAACCCGCCGGTTTTCTCCAGATCCGGAACCTGCAAACTGGTGTAGTAATTTCGTTTGGGATCATATTTATGCAGATTTCCATTGGCGATTATCCAAACATTCCCTTCCCCATCGGCTGCTATTCCTTCCGACAGATTTAATGAAGCCGGAATATGGCGGAAGGTCTTACCCGACACATCAAAATGATACAAACCACCTCCATATGTACTTACCCAAAGATTGCCCTGCTGATCTTCAGCCAGATCAAAAATATTTTTGTTTACCGGCACGCTCCCGATAGATTTCAGGGCATTGTGGTAAACAATTGTTTTCATTCCATCGGAAGGCCATTCCCCAAGTCCTTCCCTGCTGGTTGCAATCCAGATCCTGCCATCCCTGCTTTTATAAAATTTCCGGATCAAATGATCCCGGAGATTGAGGTTCCTGATAATATCGCGGGCACTGTCCTGCCTCGAGATCCAGTGCTTACTACGAAAGTCGTAATATGCCAGGAAATGACCGTATGGTGAAACAAGCAAAACCGGGTCATCACCAACACTGTCTTTTACTATCGACACGATCCGAGATTCAATCAGTCTTCGCATCACAATATCCTGGTCTGTATTTGGGAGCAGACTTACTGTATTGGTTTCACTGTTGTACAAGAACAGAGAGACATTTGTTCCGAGGTAGAGCTGACCGTTGTTGTCGCGGAAAAATTTGGTGACCGCCAGCAATTCATTTTTATAACGAACCGGCCGGTACCGGATGCCGCTGTCTGTATGGTTCCGAATATAAAGTCCATCGCTGGCGCCAATCAGAAGATCACCGTTATCGGCAATGATAAAGTCATAGATTGTTCTGAGGCTGGTTAAAGATCCCGGCAAAAAACGCTGGCGGAATTGTTGAAGATAGGGATCGTGAATACTGATCCCACGATCGGTGCCAATCCAGACAATACCCGATTTGTCAATAAAAATACAGTTCACTTTATTATCGGCCAGGGTTCCGTCTTTGGCTACATCATGCATATAGTTGTAAAATGCATTTTGGTGCGGATCGTAAAGATGCAGACCGGAATAGCTGCCACCGATCCAGATTCTTTTGCTTTTATCTTCTGCAAAACAAAGCGGGTCATCGCCCCGGAAAGATCCGGCGCGGGCATTTGGAGCAAAGACTTCTTTTTTCCCGGTACTCAGATTATCGCGGTATATCACCTTATCCCAGGACCCAAGCCACATGTTCTTTTCAGAATCCCTGAACAGAGCCGCGACAACCATATGCGGAACTTTCGCATACACATCACTGTAATGATCGTCTTCATAGGTCTTTAAAGTCATCGGATCTATAAGCATGATCCCGCCGCCCTGCCTGCCCACCCAGATCCACCCATTGGAGTCGAGTGCAAGATCCAGAATCGTATTAAACCGGCTGCTAAAGGGCTTTATAAATTTCCCGGTATTTTTTTCAAAACGCAGAACCCCTTCGCCGGCTGTACCAATCCAGAGAAAGCCGGAGCGGTCTTCGATCATGGTGTTTATATGAAGGGAACCGACTGAATCGCCGAAACCGGAATTGTAGTGCGTGAACTGATGAACCGGCTCAGCTCTGAAATCGTAGCGGGTAAGACCGCCATCAGAACTGGCTATCCAGAGGATGCCGTTTTTATCTTCTAAAAAATCGGTAATGATATTGCCGGACACGCCCGAACCGGTGCGGGGATCAAAACGAAAAAGCTGAAATCTGTTTCCATCGAAACGGTTCAGGCCATCATCGGTGCCAATCCAGATAAAACCGCGGGCGTCCTGATAAATACAATTTACCTTATCGTGAGAAAGTCCGTTTACCCTGCTGATATTGTGAAAATACATGGAGGGTTCCTCTGCCTTTGAAATCAATCCGCAGGCAGCCAGCAAACATATTGTCAACAGCGTCCGCAGCGGTATCTTTTCAGGATAAGTTAATAAAGTTTTGAGGATCTGTAAAGGATATTTGATGAATATTGCTGTCCGGTTAATAATTTTCCATTTACCTGAAACCTTTATCAACAGTAGGTTAGTAGCAGTCGTTGCTAATGACCCCTTCCACTTTTTTTTAGAAAAAAAGTGGAGCAAAAAAATCGGGCTCCGGAATAAATCCTAAAAATTGAAACTTCCGGCTAAATAAAAACAAGTCACAGCGAATAAATATAACCCAGCGCCAGT
>JAEZAY010000074.1 GCA_023427575.1 Bacteroidota bacterium
CATCCGGGTTCAGCAATTGGTGCGGGAGGTCACAATCAGTGAAGACCTGATCAGTTTTGTGAGCAGCCTGATTCGTTCGACCAGACCCGACACAAGTAAGGTAGAATATGTGAGGGAATGGGTGCGCTGGGGGGCAGGGCCCCGGGCCGGGCAGGCTTTAATTTTAACGGCGAAAGCCCGTGCATTGTTTAAAGGGCGGTATGCCGTATTGATGGAAGATCTGCAGGCAATGGCTTATCCGGTTTTACGACACCGGATCTTAATGAACTTTAAAGCCGATGCGGAAAATGTAAAAGCCGATCAGGTAACCACAGAGCTGTTAAAAACGGTGGAAAGACCAAAACCGGTCCTAAATTAAGATCATGAGCCGACTTCTTGATCCCAAAATAATGATGGCAATCAAAGACCTGTCGCTGGCGGCAAAAACCACCATCGATGGGTTTATGATCGGAATAAACAGAAGCACCTTAAAGGGGCCGGGACTTGAATTCAGTCAGTATCGAAGCTATCAGCCTGGTGATGATCTGCGCTGGCTGGACTGGAAAATGTATGCAAGATCCGATCGTTATTATGTAAGAGAATCGGAAATAGAAACAAATATTTCCGTTCGCTTCCTGATCGATGCCAGCAACTCGATGAATCACAAGGATGGTGATTTCACCAAAATGGATTATTCAAAATATCTCGCCGCTTCCCTGTCATGGCTGGCGACCAGCCAGGGGGATGCAATCGGCCTCTTTGTTTTTGAATCAGGAAATCTGTTTTCAGTTCCGGCAAAAAACGATTATCAGCACCTGGCCCGGATTCTTTACAGACTGGAAACAGTTCAACCCGGGGGTCGTTTTACCGATCCTGTTCGTTACAGGGAAATATTTTCGGGTGCACATCGGCGTGAGCTACTCATTTTTGTAACAGATATGTACCAGGAACGTACAGAGATATTTGATCTGTTAAATTCGATGGTAAGCCTGAAGCATGAAATCATTGTTTTTCATATAATGGGGCGAAACGAAATAGAATTGAACTATAAAGGGTATGCAAGTCTGGAAGACCTGGAAACCGGTCAAACCATCCCCATAGATCAAACGGGGCGGATGAACGATTACACAGAAAAGCTGAATGAACACCTGAATGCGGTGCGCAGTTTTATGCTCGACCGGAACATTGTATACCGGATGCTGGTGATGGATCAGCCGCTTGATGATGCGCTCCGGGATTTTCTGAACCAGCGGAATAAACTCATACGATAATTGCTCCAGTTTCTTCAACCAATATATCTTTTTAGCATCGGCGCGATCATCATTCCGATATTCATCCATTTATGGAATCTCCGGAAGGGAAAAACGCTGAAAGTTGGAAGCATCGCCCTTATTACAGCAGCCTCCGAACAAAAAGCCACGAGCTGGCGATTGCATGATCTGTGGCTTTTATTACTGCGTTGTTTAATCATCCTTTTTTTTGCATTTCTGCTGGCAGAACCCTATTGGGTCGGTAAAAAAAATGCGGGTTCAGAATCCGGATATATTCTGATTCCACCGGGAGAAATGAAGGATGCCTACCTGAATTATAAAACTCAAATCGATTCGCTGACCAATGCCGGATTTGAAATCCGCTGGCTGGAACCCGGATTTCAAAAAGCCGATTTATCAGACAGCATCCGGAAAAGCGGATCGCTGCCCTACTGGACGCTGATTTCCGCATTCGAAAAAAATTATGGCTGGGATCGTCCGGTAGTTCTTTTTAGTTCCAACGGCCTGCATCGTTTCGCCGGAAAGAGAAGTTCGATCCGTAATAAGCAGTTCAACTGGCATTTGTTTCCCCGCAATGATTCAGTGAATACCGCTTTGAAGTTTGCATACCGGACCAAAACCGATAGTTTGCGTTTACTGATTGCCGAATCAGAACCGTTTTCAGCCAGGTATTCGGAAACCGAAATGCCGCTCAGTGGCTCACCGGATGGTTCAATACAAATTAATATTGACAAGGGCGATCTGTTTGCTGAAGAAAAAATCGGTGATGGAAAAATCAACCGGATACCGATTGATACCGGGATCAGCATCACCGTTTTTCATCCCGAAAACAATGACCAGCATCAGTATATCCTGGCAGCGCTTAACGCCATTGCCGAGGTAACAGGTATGAATACGCGAATAAATCCGGTTCGGGAAATTGGCCTGATTCCAGCCAGGCAGGACTGGGTTTTTAATCTTTCTACTTTAGCGTTGCCAGACAGTATTCAAACCAGGTATTTATTTCAGAACGCCAGCGGGAGTGAAAAGGCAATCCGGTCTTACTTACAGGTTAGAAGACCCGGAATAGTTTTAAATGGAATAGAACTGTATAAGCAGATTGAAGCAGTTGATACCTCCGGGAACTTTTCTGAAATAATCTGGGAAACCGGCTGGGGTGATCCTTTGCTTGAAAAAAAAGACAACCGCTACCTGTTTTACAGTCGCTTTTCGCCGGCATGGAGCGGGCTGGTTTGGTCTGAACGTTTTCCTGAATTAATTCTCCAGCTTATAATGGAAGAAAATGTAAGGGGGAAAATGTATCACGAGGGGATCATAGATTCGCAGCAGGCCAAACCTGCTCAATCGCAAAGCAGTAACTTTGTTCCGACAGCAACCAGGGATTCAGAACCAATAAATAAACTGATACTTCCGATTCTGATCCTGTTATTTTTCACTGAACGGTTTATATCGTACAAACGAAACATAAATGGATGAATAGAACCGGTGAACATATTATTGATTCGATGTACCGGAAATGGAAGTATTCGGCAGTATTGCTTCGGGTTAGCCTGAGTGCCGCTTTGGCGTTTATCGTTTTTTTATTGATTGACCTGCTTTACCATTTACCGGTTTGGTGGGCACTTGTATTGTTTGCACTGATTTCATTCATCATGATCTCAACAGGTTCTTTCCGGAAAACAAAACCCCTTGACATTAGCCGGATGCTCAATCTTCAGTACGAGGGGTTAGAGGAAAGCAGTCAGCTGGTTTTAAAACCGGTCGAAAACCTGAATCTGCTGGAAAAAATCCAGTTAGAAAAGATTGAAACGGAGTTGCGGCAAATTTCACCCGGGTTTTTGTACCGCAAAAACATTGTCTATTCAATTCTCATTTTAATCTCCGCCGCCATTTTTTCTATATTGATTTCGCATATTCCCACTGACTGGACACAGAGGAAACCGGAATCAAAAGATCCCCGCTCAAATGTTGCTATTCCAGCCACTACAATGGCGGGAATCCGGAGCGCCAACATTACCATCGATCCCCCCCGGTATACAGGTTTGAAAAAACGAAGCCAGGGCGACTGGAATCTCAGAGCCGAGGAAGGAGCCATGGTAATATGGAATGTAGAAACCACCGCTCCGGTTCATGATCTGCGCTTAATGATCAACAGCGGTGATTCGGTCCGGTTCAACGCGGCATCTGCCGATAGCCTGAGCTGGACCGCATCAATCAAAATCACCAGTTCCGGATTTTATCAGTTGAAAAAAGCGGGAACAGAAACAGAATTTTACCGGATCGAAATGGTTAAGGATCTTTCACCTTCCATTACCATCAGCAGTCCGGATCCACACCATGTTATTGAACCCGGAAGACCGGCCAGGGTTTACCTGGAATCTATGATAACTGATGATTATGGATTAAGCCGGACGTATATTTCGTTTACGGTTGCCCGTGGTAAAGGGGAAGGCGTAAAATTTTCAGAAACCAAATGGCCGCTGCCGGGCCTGCGCGAGGGTCAAAAATCGCAGCGTTACCAAAACAATCTGGCGCTTTCCAGCCTGGGCATGATTCCCGGGGATGAGCTGTATTATTATATTTCAGCCACTGATAATAATAACCAGGAATACAGGACCGATATCTATATCGTATCGATTCCGGATACCGCGGAATTAATGAGTATGGAAGGAATGACCCTCGGAGTGAATCTTATTCCGGAATATTTCCGATCGCAGCGACAGATAATTCTGGATACCGAAAAACTGCTGAGAGAAAAAGATACCATTTCGGCAGAAGCCTTTAAAAACAGGAGCAATAATCTTGGACTCGATCAGAAACTGTTAAGACTTCGTTACGGGAAGTTTTTGGGCGAAGAATCGGAAGATGAGATTGGCGCCGATCTGCATGATCATGATCATGAAGGCGGGCATCACGAGGAGGCGCCCGTTATTTTTGGCGATGCCACCGATTTAATGAATGAATATGGTCATAGCCATGATAATGCAGAAGATGCCACGTTTTTTGAACCCGAATTGAAGGCACAGTTAAAGGCAACACTGAATGAGATGTGGAAATCCGAACTGGAACTTCGCACCTATAAACCCGCAGAGGCGCTTCCTTATGAATACAAAGCCCTTCGTTTGTTAAAAGATCTGCAGCAGAAATCGCGGGTCTATGTGGCAAAAACCGGTTTTAAATCCACTCCGCTGAATCCCGACAAAAGATTATCGGGTGAGCTGGATAAAATACTTCAACCGGTAATCAGTAAAACCGTTCAGAAAAAAGAAACCGAAGGCGAAATTCTTCGTGGAGCCATGACAGTTATAAGCATTTTAAAAAACGGCGGACAGATCAGCGAAACGCAAAAACAGATCCTTGGCAAAGCCAATTCCATTCTTTTATCGAAAGCGGCGGCAGAACCTGCCTCCTACCTGGAAGCCGTTAGTTCTATGAAACGAATGTTAGCCGGATTGCAAAAAATGGAGCGAGGATCTCAAACCGATGCCGATGCGATTCTTTCTGCTTTGCAGAGGCTGGCTCCCGAGCCGGAAATATTACCATCCGTGCCGGCATCCGGCGGGTCTGGAAACCTTTCGGATCAGTATTTCAAAAATCTTAAGCGGAGGAATCGATGAGCGGAGGGGAGATTTTGTTATTGTTAGCACTGCTGCTGTTATGGATATATATTATATACCAGGAATGGTTCAGGGCGAATAGAGGCCGAAGAATCTGGCGGCTGCTTGCCGGAACCGGCGCCGTTCTTTCGCTGGTATTGATTTTATTTCCCATCCGCCTGAATAAACAGAATTCCCGGAGCCAGGCCATTGTTTTAACGGAAGGGTTTGAAGCCGATAGCATCCAAGCCTTTCTTAAACAACGATCAAAATCGGTTAAACTCTATTCAGCCACAAGTGTCAACAGCAATTTGTTCAGGCAGGCGGTACTGGTGGAAGATCCGTTCCTGCTGGCCGACAGTTTGGCTAAATATGATTCCGTTTTTGTATTTGGTAACGGGTTTTATGATTTTGAGTTGGAAGCATTCAAAAATATTCCGTTTCAGTTTCGGGCGGCCCGCGCGGCATCAGGCATCCAGTCGATTTCCTGGCCAAAGCAGATCGCGGCAGGCGCCCAATGGAAGATCCAGGGCCGCTATCAGAATCCGGATTCCGGCACAGTAAAACTTTACCTGAAAAACGCGAAGGTGATCCTCGATTCGGCTATAATAAGTCCATCGGCAATTAGCCATTTTGAACTAAAAACCATTCCGGCTTTTTCGGGCAGGGGCAATTATTTACTAACGGTACAGGCGAATAATAAAGATTCAATTGATTACAATATTCCTTTTGAAATAAAACCCGTGAAACCGGCTTCTGTATTGATGTTGTCATCATCACCGGATTTTGAAAACCGGTTTTTAAAAGACTACCTGTATCAAAACGGATATCAATTGGTTATACGAACCAATCTCAGCCGCGATAAATTTGAATACCAATACCTCAATATTGAACCGGTCAATATCAGCAGGATCAATGCGGAAACCATTTCGAATTTTGAAGTTCTGATAGCCGATGAAGGAGCGATCAAAAATCTGGGAGAACTGGCCCTGAGACAAATCGTAAACCAGGTTCAGAACAAAGCGCTTGGCTTACTGATCCGGACAACCGAAACTTCATCCGCAAAACCGTTGATGGAAAGTTTTACGTTGTTTACAAAAAATTCGGGTGAACAGCGTTTACAGGTTCAGCTTTCAGGGTCGGAGGAAAAGCTACCCGTTATTGTACAGGAAAAACCCTTTTATATCCGTGGTTCGGAAGAAATTGTGCCGCTGTTGACAACCCAGACAAATGAAATTCTGGCGGCGAAAGCCCTTTCCGGTTCAGGGAAGATCGTTCTAACAACCATCGGTAACAGTTTTCAGTGGGCTTTGAGCGGCAATCAAAAACAATACGAAATGTACTGGTCGGAATTGATAAAAAGCGTGCTGCCAAATGCCCCACCCGATTTTCAACTGCAAACGCTTTCTCCCCTGCCTATAATCAATGATCCGGCGGAGATTCAACTGATTTTAAAAACCGATTCGCTGCCCGAAATTTTTGCCGGAAATGCCCGGATCGCTGTTCAGCAGCAACCCTTTCTTAAAAACCGCTGGAATGGTCGCTGGTGGCCGGATTCGAGCGGATGGAATCCTTTTCGGAAAGCCGGGACAGATAGCATTGCCTGGATCTATGTGCACAATTCGGGTGACTGGAGTATTTTAAAAAATATAGAAAAAAGAAAGGCCACAGAACAAATGCAGAATCGGGTCATGCTGGCGGGGAAAGATTCAGCGCGTGACGATATTTTCAAAAAAAACCTGCTCGCTCCCGTCTTTTATTTTCTACTTTTTATCCTCAGTTCAGGGTATCTGTGGTTTGAAAAAAAATATTTTGCATAATTATATTAAGCAGAAAAAATCAATAGATTGCTGAATTGAATTCATCATAAAAGAATTTCATTTTGAAAAGAAAAGACTTTCTACATTTATCCGCACTCAGCCTGGGAGGGATATTAATGCCATCCATTCCCGGTTTTGCAAGATCGATCGATCCGTCTGAAGCAATTTTGGAAGGCGTTGATGTGGCAGTAAAAAAACAGCTCTCCGATGTTGCATTAAATGCAGCCCGGTCGAAAGGAGCTTCGTATGCAGATGTTCGCATCGGCAGGTACCTGAACCAGTTTATCGCGACCCGCGAGAACAGGGTTCAGAACATTGCCAATACCGAATCGTATGGAGTGGGCATTCGCGTAATAGCGAATGGTTGCTGGGGATTTGCAGCCACCAACAAGGTAACCAAAGAGGATATTGCACGCACGGCGGAAAAGGCCGTCGCTGTTGCAAAAGCGAATGCTAAAATCCAGGGTCCTCCGGTGCAACTCGCGCCGCAGAAAGGCTTTGGCGATGTAAGCTGGAAGACACCGATCATCAAAAATGCTTTTGAGGTACCGGTGAAAGAAAAAGTGGACCTGCTGTTGAATGTGAATGGAATCGCGATGAAGAACGGCGCCAACTTTATCAATTCAGCCCTGTTCTCCGTAAACGAGCAAAAGTATTTTGCATCTACCGATGGTTCTTATATCGATCAGGATATTCACCGGATCTATCCCACATTCACAGTAACAAAAATTGATAAGGCAAGTGGTAAGTTCGATACCCGCCGCGCCTTGAGCTCACCGATGGGAATGGGTTATGAATACCTGGAACCTCTGGCTGATCAAAAGGTGAGCGGCGTTGTAACGCTGTATAAAAAGCGCTACGATATTCTGGAAGATGTACTTGCCGCAACCCGCGATGTGAGCCAGAAAATCCAGGCCAAATCGGTGGAACCCGGCAAATATGATCTGGTGCTTGATCCTTCACATCTTTGGTTAACCATTCATGAATCGGTGGGTCATCCTACGGAGCTCGACCGGGTGCTGGGTTATGAAGCGAATTATGCAGGAACCAGCTTCCTGACGCTGGATAAATGGGAAAGCAAAAACTTCCGTTTTGGAAATGAAAAAGTAACGCTTACTGCAGATAAAACAGAAGTTGGTTCGCTGGGGGCAGTGGGTTATGATGATGAAGGCGTAAAGTGTAAGGAATGGACCCTGATTAAAGACGGAATACTGGTCGATTACCAGGCCATCCGCGACCAGGCGCATATTATTGGTAAAAATGAATCGCATGGATGCTGCTATTCACAAAGCTGGGCAGATGTGCAGTTTCAGCGCATGCCGAACGTTTCGCTTCAACCCGGAAAACAAAAAAAATCGGTTGATGATATTATAAAGAATGTGGAAAAAGGAATTTACATAATCGGCGACGGATCTTTTTCGATTGACCAGCAACGTTATAATTTCCAGTTTGGAGGACAAACATTCTACGAAATCAAAAATGGAAAAATCGCCGGGATGCTGCGTGATGTAGCCTATCAGGCAAATACGCAGGAATTCTGGAACAGTTGCGCGGAAATCGCCGATCAGTCGGATTACAGACTTGGAGGTGCGTTTAATGACGGCAAAGGACAGCCGAGCCAGTCAAATGCCGTTTCACATGGCAGTGCAACCACCCGTTTTAATGGAGTAAACGTTATTAACACAGCCCGTAAAATTTAAAGTATCTGATTATGCCCATATTAACGAAAGAAGAAGCGCAGGCCATACTGAAAAAAGCCCTCAGCTATTCAAAAGCCGACGAATGCGAGCTTCGCCTGTCGGGTTCTGAAGGCGGTAATATCCGCTATGCGCGCAATGCCGTATCCACTGCCGGTGATATCAGCACCATGTCGCTGGCCGTAAGCTCCACGTTTGGTAAAAAAACCGGGGTGGCCACCATCAATGAATTTGATGATGCCTCGCTTGAAAAAGTGATCCGCCGGGCGGAAGAACTTGCCAGGCTGGCGCCGGAGAATCCGGAATATGTTCCCCTTCTCGGACCTCAGAACTATGATCCTGCCATTACTTTTGTGCAATCCACCGCCAACATGAATCCCGATCTGCGGGCGGAGGCAGTGCGTAAAAGCCTGGAAGTGGCGAAATCGGAAAAGCTCGAATCCGCCGGTTTTCTCGAAAATTCGGCCGACTTCACGTCCATCATGAATTCAAAAGGACTGTTCGCCTACGATAAAAGCACCGATGTTTCCTTCTCCGTTACCATGCGAAATGCAGCGGGTACTGGTTCAGGTTATACGGATAAATCGTACAACGATGTTTCGCGCCTCGATACCTTATCATTGAGCAAAATTGCTGCCGGCAAAGCCAATGGATCGGCTGCGGCAAAAGCCATAGAACCGGGTAAGTACACGGTGATCCTTGAACCACTGGCTGCCAGCGATATGCTGGGAAATCTGGTAAGAAGCTTTGATGCCAGAAGTGCTGATGAAGGAAGAAGTTACCTCAGCAAAAAAGGTGGCGGCACCCGTTTGGGTGAAAAGTTGTTTGATGAAAAAGTGACATTGTATTCCGATCCGCTGCATAAAGATCTGCCCTCATCTACCTGGAGCGGTGATGGACGGCCCCAGAAAAAAGTGACCTGGATCGACAAAGGTGTAGTGAAAAATCTGAGCTACTCCCGGTATTGGGCAAAGGAAAAAGGCGTGGAAGGGGTTCCTCCCGGCGGAAGAATGATTCTGGAAGGTGGAAATGCCAGCCTGGAAGATCTTATCAAAAGCACTGAAAAAGGCATTCTGGTAACCCGGTTCTGGTATATCCGGATGGTGGATCCGCAAACATTGTTGCTGACGGGCCTTACCCGCGACGGTACCTTCTATATCGAAAACGGCAAAATTCAGTTTCCCATAAAAAATTTCCGCTTTAATGAAAGTCCGGTGATTATGCTTAATAACGTAGAAGAACTGGGCAAGCCGGAAAGAACGGGCAATATGATCGTGCCTCCGATGAAAATCAGGGACTTTACCTTTACATCTCTTTCCGATGCAGTTTAGACAATCGGAAATTGCTATGAGCCGGAATTTGCCGGAATAATAAATCAGACTGCGGGTTGAGACTTCAATCCGCAGTTTTTAAATTATCCCCATGAAAAGAAAAGACTTTTTATATCTCAGTTCAATGGCAATTGGCGCCGGTTTACTGAAATCGTTACCTGTACTTGGCCGTTCGGTAACTGTTGAGGAAGCATTGACGCCCGTTGACCGGATGCTGAAAAAACAAATGGCGGATGTAGCCCTGAATGCGGCCGTATCAAAGGGTGCCAGCTATGCCGATGTGCGTATCGGAAGATACCTGAACCAGTTTCTGAATACCAGGGAACAGAAGACCGAGAATATCAGTAACACAGAATCTTTTGGGATAGGCATACGCGTTATTGCGAACGGATGCTGGGGTTTTGCAGCTACCAACAGCATGGACAATGACAGCATTGCCAAAACCGCCGCTACCGCCGTTCAAATTGCGAAGGTGAACGCAAAATTGCTGACAGAGCCGGTGAAACTGGCACCACAAAAGGGTTACGGAGAGGTAGTATGGAATACCCCGGTAGAGAAAAACCCGTTTGAGGTTCCCATTAAAGACAAAGTGGACCTGCTGCTGGAAGTAAACAGCATCGCACAGAAAAATGGGGCCAGCTTTGCAAACAGCTCTTTGTTCCAGATCAATGAACAGAAATATTTCGCCTCCACCGAAGGGTCATATATCGACCAGAATATCCACCGGCTATGGCCAACGTTTACACTTACCAAAATTGACAAACAATCGGGGAAATTTGAAACCCGCAACTCGCTCGGCGCACCGGTGGGCCTTGGATATGAATATTTGATTCCCGATAAAAAAGAAGAAATCGCCGGTCATTTTACCCTGTATAAAAAAAGGTACAACATGATGGAGGATGCTGCGGTGGCGGCAAAACAACTGAGTGAAAAACTGAATGCCAAACCGGTGGAACCGGGCAAGTATGATCTCGTACTTGATCCTACGAATTTGTTTCTTACCATCCATGAATCGGTGGGCCATCCTACCGAACTGGACCGGGTACTTGGATATGAAGCCAACTACGCGGGAACCAGTTTTGTTACGCTCGATAAGTGGAAATCGGGGAATTTCAAATTTGGAAATGAACTGGTGAACTTTTTCGCCGATAAAACCCAGCCAGGCTCACTGGGGGCTGTTGGTTACGATGATGAAGGCGTAAAATGCAAACAATGGGAGATTATAAAAAACGGAATCCTGGTAAATTATCAGGTGATCCGTGATCAGGCGCATATTTTGGGGCTGAATGAATCGCAGGGTTGCTGTTATGCCGACGACTGGAGCAGCGTTCAGTTTCAGCGCATGCCGAATGTATCGCTTCAGCCCGGAAAACAGCGCTTAAGTGCCAGCGACATGATTAAGAATGTAGAAAAAGGGATTTACATCCTGGGAAGAAATTCCTATTCAATCGATCAGCAACGGTACAATTTTCAGTTCAGCGGCCAGCTTTGTTATGAAATCAAAAACGGGCGGATCACAGGATTGCTGAAAGATGTAGCTTACCAGTCGAACACCCAGGAGTTCTGGAATTCCGTTTCCGCAATTTGCGATCAGGATGATTACCGGCTTGGGGGTTCTTTTTTTGATGGTAAGGGCCAACCCTCACAGATCAGCGCCGTTTCGCACGGATGTTCAACAACCCGCTTTAACGGCGTAAATGTTATAAATACCGGCAGACGAATTTAAAATCTGCTGGCATTAACCGATTTATTTTTATACATTGGATTCAGTGGTGTCCGATTAATAATTTTCCATTTACCTGAAACCTATATCAAAAGTGGGTTAGAAGCAGTCATTTGT
>JAEZAY010000079.1 GCA_023427575.1 Bacteroidota bacterium
CGTTTTAAGACCAGGCCTAAAACCAAATAAGAAAGATCTATCTAAATATATAAACCTCCATTTCGGAGGTTTTTTTCTGCCTGTTCCTCTCGCTTATAATTCCATTTGTCGGTTCATCCCAAATCGGCCATTCCTTGTAACGTAATGATCGCTCGCGCGTCAGATCTGCAGTGTTCTTTTCCGGCCATCCTAAATTATTTCCGTTTGACACAATGCCATGTACTTTGTTTAGCATAGTACCTAATTTTAAACTGTAATAAGCATTATAAGTGAGCAACCAAAAATTTCTGTAATGAAACCTTATCCATTTTATCTGTTTTTTGTACTATTTACCAGTTTGATTTCCGGAACCTCTTTTGGTCAGAATCCGATGGGCGTCATTTCCGGGATCATTACCGACACTAAAGGTGCCGGCGTACCAGCCACCATTTCATTAATCCAGGCAGCAGATTCCATGCATATAAAATCACTCAGCACCGATAAGGCCGGAGTATTTGTTATAGAAAATCTTGCTTCTGGTTTATATCTCTTAAAAGTGACCGCCATCGGGCATAAGTCGGCATTTTCAGAAAAAATTGAGTTGGGTGTGGATGCCATAAAACTGAATCCCATCGTACTAAAGCCCGGCACTGATGAACTTGCCGCTGTAACAGTGGTTTCGCGGAAACCCATGATTGAACAGAAGATCGATCGGATGGTGGTGAACGTGGATGCCGCAGTAACCAATGCCGGAGCAACAGCACTGGAAGTTTTGGAAAAGACCCCGGGAGTACAGGTGGATAAAGATGGTAATATCAGTTTAAAAGGTAAACAGGGTATTATAATTCTTATCGATGGCCGTCCTGCCTATCTTACCGGACCTGAACTGGCCAATATGCTTCAGGGCATGCAGGCCACCCAGCTTGACCAGATTGAAGTTATGACAAACCCCCCGGCCAAATACGATGCAGCCGGCAACTCTGGAGTGATCAATATTAAAACCAAAAAGAATAAAGCGAAAGGCTTCAATGGTAACTTGTCCACCAGCTTTGGCCAGGGTGCCTATTTTAAAAGCAATCATAGTCTGAACCTGAATTACCGCAACAATAAGATTAATATTTTCGGAACATACAGTTATGCCAGCAATAATTCCTATACCCAACTGGATATTTTCCGTCGCTATAAAAATGAGGACGAATCTGTGCGGGCCGTTTTTGAACAGAAATCATTGATGTTATCGAAACGCCGCAACAATAACCTGAAAGCAGGCCTGGATTATTTTTTGTCGAAAAAAACCACCCTGGGTATCGTATTCTCCGGATTTTATAATCCGGAAACCGACCGGGGAATCAATACCAGTATGTTGAAAGATCCGCAGGCAAACACCGATAGTATTGTGGTAGCTCATTCAAATTTTAAGGAGGTATGGAAAAACGGTACCATCAACCTTAATCTTCGTCACCTTTATGATAGCACCGGCCGTGAATTAACTTTCGATGTAGATTATCTTCGCTATGATGCTATCAATGAGCAACGCTTCACCAATACCACTTATTCGCATAACTGGATTAAAAAATACGATGAAGAGTTGTATGGCGATCTTCCGGTTGTAATTGATATCTATACGGCAAAAACAGATTATGTTCATCCTTTCAACAAGGAAACAAAGCTTGAATTTGGGCTAAAGACGTCTTATGTGAAAACGGATAACCGGGCAAATTACTTTGAGATGTATGGTGGTGAATGGATTTCGGATTATGGCAAAACCAATTATTTCGATTATACCGAAAACATCAATGCTGCTTACGTAAATCTGAACAAGCAGCTTACCAAAAAGTTTGGGGTACAGGCCGGGCTCCGCTTTGAGAACACCAACTATAAGGGATATCAGTATGGAAATCCGACCAAAACAGATTCTTCATTCACCAACTCTTACAACAGTCTTTTTCCAACCCTTTACCTGAGTTACGCACTGAACGAAACCAACCAGTTTGGCCTCAATATCGGGCGGCGGATCGACCGGCCACGGTACCAGAATTTAAATCCATTCCTGTTTTTCATTGATAAGTACACGTACATGCAGGGCAATCCATATCTGTTGCCACAATTTTCAAATAATGTAGAGTTATCGCATATCTACAAAGGAATGATCACCACTACTATTAATTACGGGTATACAAAAAATCTGTTTGTCGAAACCTTCGACCAGCCGGAATCCAATGGTGAATACGATTATTCCACCATTGTGCGCCGGGGGAATATCGGAAAAAGAGAAAATGCCGGAATTTCTGTAAATGCGCAGTTACCCATTGGCAAGTGGTTTAGGACTATGATTTATACCAATTACAATTACAATCGGTTTGAAGGATTGGTAAATGGAGAGATGGTAAAAGCCGAAGCGGGCAATATTTTGTTAAGCGTGAATAATCAGTTCAAATTCGGCAAGGGTTGGGGCGCCGAGCTCAGCGGCTGGATCCGTTCAAAAGGTGTGGAGGCGCAATTGCTGATGCAGCCGATGGGCCAGTTGTCGGGCGGGATCAGTAAACAGGTGCTGAAAGGCAAAGGTTCAGTTAAACTGAATGTGCGTGATATCTTTTTCACGAATCAATTCAGGGCTGAAATGAACTTTAAATCAACCGAAGCAGCCTTTACAAATACCCGTGATTCAAGAGTAGGAAACCTGACTTTCACCTACCGATTTGGAAAGCCGGTCAATGGGAATGGGCAGCGGAAAAAAGGAAGTTCTTCAGAGGAACAAAACCGGGTAGGAGGGGATTAGAACCAGGCCTGCAGCGCTGGTTTTTCCATCTGGCATGATATTTTAAATTTTTTAACAGGATTCCGTGAACGGTTTGCCGGCACACGGCGTCATATATGTAAATCCGGAAGAAATGAAAAAAACAGTCCTAATAGCAATAATAATTTGTTATCTGGTTGGATGTGGACTTAGTTATATGTAATTTAATAGAAAATCCGGATCCGGAACATCGAACAAATAACATCTTACTTATAAAGATTTTCTCATAAGCAGTTAGTTTTGGTTACAGGCCCCATTTCCATGGGGCTTTTTTTATGGTCCGCTTTAACTGAGTCCTGCAGACCTTACCAGGAGGCCTAAACGATGATTTTGAATTTACCTGCCATCGTCAATATTGTTGGGCATACCTTCCTTATTCTATGTTTCTAAACCCTAACTTTGCTTCAAATCATTCATTATGCCTTCCTTTGACATTGTCAGCAAAGTAGATATCCAGGCTTTGGATAATGCCGTTAACGTTGTTCGTAAAGAGATCACCAACCGCTTCGATTTTAAGGATTCACCGGTCAATATCGAACTAAACAAAAAGGATTTTAAATTAAATCTGGAAACGGCCGATACCATGAAAATGCAGCAGGTGGAAGATGTTCTGATAAGCCGCGCTCATAAACAGGGAATTGCACCGGAAGCCTTTGATCTCTCGAAAGAAGCCTATCCAAGTGGTAAAACGATCAAAAAAGAGGTTGCGGTAAAAAATGGCCTTAGTATGGACGATGCCAAAAAGGTGACCAAGCTGATCAAAGAGAGCGGTTTGAAGGTTCAGGCACAGATTATGGACGATCTGGTGCGGGTGACAGGTAAAAAGATTGATGATCTTCAGGCCGTTATAAAGCTCTGCCAGGGTGCCAACCTGGGGATCCCGCTCCAGCATATTAATATGAGAAGTTAGGGAAATATCTGAAGAATAATTTTGCTGCAGCGTATAGATTCCGTAATTTTGCGCTCTATTTTGTAAACCGTACGGCAAAATCCGTACGAATAATAAATCAAGCGTTATGAAAAAGGGTATTCATCCGGAAAATTATCGGTTCGTAGTATTTAAAGATATGAGTAATGGAACCAGCTTTTTGAGCCGTTCTTCTACGCAGTCAAGAGAGACAGTTAAATGGGAAGATGGTAACGAATATCCCCTGATCAAACTGGAGATTTCAAATACCTCACATCCATTTTTCACCGGGCAGAAAATGCTGGTGGATACCGCTGGTCGTATCGATAAGTTTAAAAAACGTTACGAGAAGAAAAAATAACCGATTTTTTACGGATATATATTGTATTTATAAAACCCTCCAGTCCGGAGGGTTTTGTTTTTTGATGTAGATTTAATTATGTATCAGGTAATTCTGTCGGATGAAGAGGCTAAAGAAGCCCTGTTTCCCTTTGCCCAGATTGGCCCGGCCTCCGATTTACGGGTTGGAATTCTTACCATCCGGGAAAAATGGGAAAATTTGCTGAACCAAAAGTTGGCTGTTTTGGCGGCGGGGGGCAATGAACCGGGCCAGACCCTAACATATTCTTCCACCATAATTCCCGATTCCCGGTTTATAAAAGATTATCCTGAACAGGGGCTTTTACCGGCGCCCGATGATTTTTCAGTGAGGCGACTGCAATATCCATGGCAGATCATGCAATGGAATGATGAACAGATCCGGCTGGATTTTGAGCTGGTGACAAGAGGCCGAAAATCGATGCCGCTTCCACAGTCTGTTCAGGCAATTGGAGTTGAAAACATTTTTGTAGAACCCGGAGCCCGCCTGCAATACTGCACTCTTAACGCAACTGCCGGGCCCATTTATATAGGTAGGGATTCGGAGATAATGGAAGGCTCTTTAATAAGAGGACCATTTGCCCTTTGTACCGGAGCCATTGTAAAAATGGGTTCCGTAATTTATGGGGCTACCACCATTGGTCCCTATTGTGTGGCCGGCGGCGAAATAAAAAATTCCGTATTCCAGTCCTATTCAAACAAAGCGCACCATGGATACCTGGGCGATTCCGTGATTGGAAACTGGTGTAACCTCGGGGCAGGCAGCACAAATTCCAATCTTAAAAACACGGC
>JAEZAY010000238.1 GCA_023427575.1 Bacteroidota bacterium
GTATTGCAGGAAGCGCTTAAAACGCTAACAAAGGCCTTACGTCCATGGACAACTGATTTCCATGTTGCGCAAAATGATGGAACTGTTTTCGGATCCGGCTCACACGATAAAACCGGCCGCCATTGTCTTCCCGGCGATCCGAATGGAAAGCTCGATATTGCCCATGATGCAGGTTACTGGCTGCGTGATGAAAACGGAGCGCTTACCAAACGGATCCGGCATATTTGCTGGGATGGTTGCATGTTTGCCAATGAAGTGATGATGCAGCCCAAAACCTGGAACGATATACTAGCTGTTATGATCCAGGTTCGCGAACAGCATGGCTGGCACGAAGCTTAAAAAACAGAACGATACAGTTTGCATAAAAATAAATACCGAGTTAAATGAGCAATAAAAAGGAAATAAGAATTGCACTAATTGGCACCGGACTAATGGGCCGTACACATACCAATGGCTACAAAAGGCTGGCAGATTTTTTCCCTGATCTTCAGTACCGCCCTGTTCTTAAAGTAGTTTGTTCGCGCCGGGAAGATAAGGTCCGCGCTTTTGCGGAACAATGGGGTTATGAATCGGTAGAAACCGACTGGAAAAAAGTGATCGCGCGCGATGATATTGACGCGGTTGATATTTGTACTCCCAATGAGACCCATGCAGAGATTGCAATCGCTGCGGCAAAAGCCGGAAAGATGATTTTATGTGAGAAGCCCCTGGCCCGTAATCTGGAAGAGGCCCAACAAATGGTGGACGCCATTGAAGCTGCCGGCGTTAGCAATACGGTTTGGTACAACTATCGCCGGGTTCCGGCGGTTACCCTGGCAAAACAGGTGGTCGACTCGGGCAAGCTGGGAAGAATTTTTCATTATCGAGCCAATTTTTTGCAGGACTGGACTATCAACGCCGATCTGCCGCAGGGCGGCGATGCATTGTGGCGCCTGGATCTGGATGCCGCCGGTTCGGGGGTAACAGGTGATCTTCTTGCTCATTGCATTGATACGGCGATGTGGCTGAATGGAATCATCACCGATGTATCGGCGGTAACGGAAACTTTTGTAAAAGAACGGATGCATCAGGTTACCGGGAAAGTTCAGCAGGTAGGCATTGATGATGCCTGTATTTTTCATTGTCACTTTGCAAACGGATCGCTCGGTCTATTTGAAGCTACCCGCTATGCAAGAGGCCATAAGGCCCTGTACACTTTCGAAATCAATGGTGAACATGCATCAATCCGTTGGGATTTGCACGATATGAACCGGCTTGAATATTTCGATCACGCGGATGATTCCGTGGTGCGTGGGTGGAGGTCGATCCATGTATCAGACAGCGACCAGCCCTATATGAAAAGATGGTGGATTCCCGGCACCAGTATCGGTTATGAACATACGTTTATTCACCAGGTGGCGGATTTTATGAAAAGTCTGGAAACCGGAGAACCTTGCGCGCCCTCATTCCGGGATGCTTTGGAAACGCAAAAAGTATGTGAAGCGGTTATTAATTCCGCCCGTTCAAAAAGCTGGAAAAGCACCGGCGTTGAGCAAGATCTGAACCAACCTCTTAATCATCATTAAACCGAATCTATGCATTATTCAATTAATATTTTGCGCGCGGCTACCGGAATTGCCTTGTTGCTGGCGACAAGTCTGGCTGGCTGCAATACTCCCGAATCTGTACAAAACGACCAGGATGGATTTGTTTCGATGTTCGACGGCGAAACCCTGAATGGTTGGGAAGGTGACACCACGTACTGGCGGGTTGAAAACAAGATTGTTGTTGGCGAAATAACTCCATCAACTCCATTGGAGCACAATAGCTTTTTGATCTGGCGGGGCGGACAAACCGCCGATTTCGAACTTAAAACTGATTACCGGATTACGGCAGAGGGAAACAGCGGAATAAATTACCGCAGTGAGGAAGTCAGCGGAATTCCATTTGCACTGAAAGGTTACCAGGCTGATATCGATGGCAAAAACACATATACCGGATTAAACTACGAAGAGCGTGGTCGTACTTTTCTTGCCCGCCGCGGTGAAATTGCAAGTATAGAAACCGGACAGCAGCCTGTTGTTGTTGGCAGCCCGGGCAGCAGCGATTCGCTCATGAGCTTATTAAAACCCAACGACTGGAATGAATACCATCTGATCGTGAAGGGAAATCATTTACAGCATTATATTAATGGCGTGCTGATGAGTGATTTTACTGATAATGATACAGCGAACCGAAAAATGAGCGGCCTGCTCGGATTGCAGGTTCATACAGGACCACCAATGAAAGTTGAATTCCGGAATTTAAGAATGAAGAAGTTATAAATTCGATGGGACTTATCAAACGAAGAAGCCGCTTCTTACAGCGGCTTCTTCGTTTTTGAACGATGCTAAACCAGCTTTAATTGCAGGCTATAATACAGGCACGGTGAAGAGATTGTTCCGGTTGCGGATAAATAAACAATGACGTTAAAAAAATTTCGCATACCGCCAAATACTATTAGCCTCTGGTTTATCCGCCATGGATCCGTTTTGTCCTGGCAACCACCCAATGAACCGGCTCCAATCCCTTTGTTTTATCATTCAGGTATAAGTGGATTTGATCCCAGTTATCTGCCTGTTCTAACAAACCGAATTCGTTTACCGAAAGCCCAAGTTTGTTTACAAGCTGTTCCGTAACATTATAACAATAGAACGTGTGGAATGAACCCCCAGGTTCTAAGCCAATAAAGTCGTACCCCAGCATTTCTTCATTTATGGCCTCCTTTTCCAGGATCTTTTTCTTAAGCATTTTGACAATTCCAATTTCTCCCATATTGGGTTGCTGAGGCTCAAACTTATTTATTAAAATAGCTAAATCAATTTCATTTAAGTAAATAGCCAGAATTTTAAGCTCCGGCAAATGCGAAAAAAATTTTGTTTTGTAAGCGAACACCGTATCCCTGTCTAAGAAAACTTCCGCCCAGCCGATCTTATTTTCATGAAACTTTTTATCAACCCAGATTCTTAATTCAGCAATCCGATCATCAGTGATTCGGAACTTCTGTTTGATTTCGTCTATGTCTATATCGGGATATGTCCAACTATAACACCAGGTTTCCAGCAAACTGTCGTTGATGCAGCCACTGCAGGTATGCACTAGTTTGCAAATGTAATCACCAAAGATGATGGCCTTTGGCTTAATCAAAAAATATCCGGCAAGGTAGTAGTTCATCATTTCTGATCAGATTTATTGATGCACTGGCCAGTACGGATAGACCTTAAAAAACGGAATAAAAGTTTGCTGCGAATCATCTTCCTTATCGAATAATAGGCAAAAAGGTCAGCAGGATCCATTGAACCTTACTTTATAATGCTTCTGTTGAGTACAGTTTCGGCTATTTCTCCTTTCGGCTTATTCCTCGAATGACAGTGCAACCCGGCGCCATCGTGATGAAGTGGCATACAATCTACCTGAACGATCCGTCGGTTTGGAAAAGCGGAAGCAAGGACTGCTTCAGCTGTGGAATCCAAAACCTTCCATTCGGACGGCAATCCTTCTCTCCAAAATTTTGCCGTCACAATAATACCATTTGCAATAATAAAGTTCATGTATCCGGTGGTTAAGTAAAATGAAACAGTATCAGAACTTACGTTTTCAAACCATGACTGCTCCTCCGCATTTAATGTTTTATAAGCAATCTCTCTTGTCTGTAATGGTCCGGCAGGAACCCGAATTATTTTTAAGGGAGTTCCATTCTCGATAGTGCTTTTCTGAAGAGTGCGGAAATTTTCTTCCATTCGTTCGAAAGAAATTTTATTAACTAAATTCCCAATGGTGTCTTTCGGATCAACGGCCGTTAGCAGCACCGTAGACGGATCAACAAAACGGCAAAATTCATCCAGGTGTCCGCCTGTGCCTATCCCATACCTGCCATCTTCCAACAATCCCCATTCCTCCTCTTTCAATCCCGCCTTCAACCAGATAAACTTTTTTATTCCCAAAACACGTTTATATTCTTCTTCAATCTGGCGTTTTGACAAAGACTTATTTCGATTTAGTTCAACGGATTCCCCCAGAATCATTGTTCCCCTGCCGTTAGTTTGCCATGCA
>JAEZAY010000338.1 GCA_023427575.1 Bacteroidota bacterium
GCATAATGATCAACAGACTAATAGCGCTCATAACTATTCCGCTGGTTCTATTTTCCTGTACTGGCACAGAAAGGTCGCCGAGAGAAATAAAGAAACAGGGAACTTATCTGTATGATGCCGAATTTCTTCGGGAACATTTAAAACAGATCACTGAATTAACCGACAGTTCGGGTGAAGGAAAAGTATTTGTGACCGGTGATTACCAGGGGCGCGTAATGACCAGCACCTCTGCTGGCAATGAAGGCGACAGTTATGGCTGGATCAATTATGAACTGATCCGCTCCGGCAAATTTATTCCGCAATTTAACCCTGTAGGAGGCGAAGAACGCTTCTGGATCGGTCCTGAAGGCGGTCAATTTTCATTTTATTTCGCGAAGGGCGATTCAATGAACATTAATCACTGGCAGGTACCCGCTTTTATTGATACACTACCATTCCGTTTAACCCAATCAGGAAAACGTTTTGTAAAGTATGAAGCAGATGCTTCCATCAGCAACTATTCCGGCACTAAATTTCAAATGCATATTGAAAGGGAACTGCGGATGGAAGAAAAAACCGCCATTGAATCCCGGCTTAATATAAATATTCCGGCATCTGTTAAAACGGTGGCCTATCAATCGATAAATTCTATAACCAACAGCGGCGTTGAACCCTGGTCCAGAAATACCGGCCTGGTATCGATCTGGCTGTTGGCCATGCTGGTACCCAGTAATGAATCGGTGGCGATAATCCCTTTTAAACCAGTTCCCGGATTTCGGGAACATATTTCCGACAGCTACTTCGGTAAAATTCCGCCAGAGCGATTGATTGTGAAAGACAGCAGTCTGTACTTTTTATGCGATGGTAAGATGCGGAGTAAACTGGGGCTTTCATCAGCCATTGCCAAACCCGTGGCAGCAAGTTATGACTACTCCAGAAATCTGCTGACGATGATCCTGTTTGAGATAGACCCTTCGGGGCTATATGTAAACTCGCTTTGGGAAATGCAGGACGATCCTTTTTCAGGAGATGTGATGAATGCTTATAATGATGGACCACTTGCAAATGGAAATCAGTTAGGACCCTTTTATGAGCTGGAATCATCTTCGGCCGCCAGAGAGTTGAAGCCAGGCGAAACGCAAACATACAGGCAGATCACCTGCCATCTGCAGGGCGATTATAATACCATGAAAACACTTGTCATGCAATCGTTGGGAATTGATCTCGACGATGCAGGCAGTATTCTTCCCCAATCATCAACAATACGCAAATGAAACTTTATAGAACCGGCAAGGGCAATATCTTAGATACCGGCAACCATTATTACCTGATCTACGAACAATGGGACGATATCATCAACCGGGATGACCTTTTTGAATACCTGACCAGGATAACGGAAAACAATGCAACCCTGGACCGGCAACAGGCAAATGATCTGATCAGCAATGAACTGCTTTCTGTTACGCAATCGCAGGAAGTCTGGGCCGCCGGTGTAACGTATATGCGTAGCCGTGATGCACGGATGGAAGAATCAAAAACATCGGGAGGAGCCAGCTTTTACGATAAGGTTTATGAAGCGGAGCGACCCGAACTCTTTTTCAAATCGCTGCCACATCGCGTTTCCGCCCATGGCCAGGAATTATACATCCGAAAGGATTCTACCTGGAATGTACCGGAACCGGAGCTTACCCTCTTCATCAATTCAAATGGAAATATCCAGGCTTATACAATTGGAAATGATATGAGCTCGAGGAGTATTGAAGGTGAAAATCCGCTGTATCTGCCTCAGGCCAAAACCTACGAAAGAAGCGCCGCTTTGGGCCCCTGCCTTTATATACCCGGCAAAGCCATATCACCAGAAACGAATCTCACAATGAAGATTCTCCGGGCCGGAGAAATCATGTACAGCGATTCGGTACAGATCAACCGGATCAAAAGATCTTTCCGCGAGCTGGCCGCATACCTGTTCCGGGAAATGCAGTTTGGCACCGGTTGTTTTCTGATGACGGGCACCTGCCTGGTTCCGCCGGATACATTTACGTTGATGCCGGGCGATCTTTCATCCATTACCATCGATCATATCGGAACGCTCGAAAACACAATCAGTTACAATCCGCTTACAAATTACTGAAAGGAAACCGGGACACTGCATCACGGTAAACCGGGCTTTTATCACAATATTGCTTATTGAAAAAAGGCTCCGGCTATTCAAAACCTATCCCTGCCCTTCAGCAGGAAAAACAACCGCTCCATGTTTAGAATTTTAATAACAATGGTGTTATTCATGTTACTTGCCGCTACGGCATTCACCCAGGTAACGGTGACCAACACACGTACAGAGAAGTTTGTCAATCCACTTGGCATCGACCGCACCAAGCCCGAATTCAGCTGGCAGCTTCAATCTAATGAAAGGAATATTGTCCAATCCGCCTATGAAATCAGAGTGGCAGAAACAGCCGCGAATCTCCTTAAAGGAAAAAACCTGGTCTGGAATCCGGGAAAAGTTTCTTCTTCCAATTCACTTTATATAAAATACGATGGAAAGGCATTGGAAACCGGTAAAAAATATTACTGGCAGGTAAAAGTTTGGGATAACAAAGGCAGGGCATCCTCCTGGTCTGCGCCCGCATTCTGGCAAATGGGAATGCTGAAACCGGAAGACTGGTCTGCCAACTGGATCAGCATAGGGTATCAGGAAGACAGCGTTCTATTGCCGGGCCAGATGTTTCGCCGAAGTTTCAAAGCCGCAAAAAAGATCAAATCCGCCACTGCCTACATTACTTCCAAAGGCGTTTACGAAGCCTATATTAATGGCAAAAGAGTGGGGGATTATTATCTTACTCCCGGGTGGACAAGCTATAACAAAAGGCTCCAATATCAGGTTTATGACGTAACGGATCATCTTGTTAACGGCGATAATGCCATCGGTGTTATGTTGGGAAGCGGCTGGTATCGCACAACGCTGGGCTGGCCCGATCATAAAAATCTGTATGGAAAAGAACTGGCATTGCTGTTTGAAATGCATATTCATTACACTGATGGAAGCCATGAAAAAATAGTTTCCGACGACAAATGGAAATCGGCTGAAAGCGCAGTGCGCACATCTGAATTATACGATGGTGAAATTTACGATGCCAGCCTTGAAAAAAAGGGCTGGAGCAATGCTTCCTATGAAATGAAAGACTGGCATCCGGTTAAGATGAACGGCGGTACAAAAAACAATCTGGTAGCTACTTTAAATGAAGGGGTAAAAAAACAGGAGATTTTAAAAGCGGTGAAACTGATCACCACTCCTGAAGGTGATAAGGTGCTTGATTTCGGACAGAATATGGTGGGCTGGGTGAAAGCAAAACTGAAGGGAAACCGGGGTGACAGCATTAGGATAACGCATGCTGAAATACTGGACAAAAACGGCAACTTCTACACGGAAAATCTTCGAACGGCAAAACAGCGGAACATTTTTATTTTAAATGGAGATGGGATAGAAGAGTTCGAACCCCGTTTTACGTTTCAGGGTTTCCGTTATGCCCGGATTGAAGGCTTAAGAGAAGAAATCAATCCGGATGACTTTACCGCCATTGTATTGTATTCGGACATGGATACTACCGGACAGTTCAGCAGTTCAAATCCATTGCTGAACCAGCTGCAACAGAATATTCAATGGGGTCAGAAAGGAAACTTTGTAGATGTGCCTACAGATTGTCCGCAGCGCGATGAACGTTTGGGCTGGACTGGTGATGCGCAGGTGTTTTCGAGAACCGCTTCCTATAATATGGGCGTTCACAATTTTTTTATCAAGTGGTTGAAAGATCTGGCTGCTGATCAAAAAGCCGACGGCCGGGTTCCCCACGTTATTCCTAATATTTTTCCCGGCAATGACGGCGGTGCCGCAGGCTGGGCCGATGCAGCTACCGTGATTCCCTGGGATATGTATCTGCTCTACGGCGATAAGCGAATCCTGGAAGAACAATATCCCAGCATGAAACAACATGTGAAGTTTATGGAAGATAACAGCCAGAACGATTTATGGAATAAAGGTTTTCACTTTGGCGACTGGCTTTTTTATTCAATAAACAATGATGTAGACGGCCGTTCGGCGGTAACCGACAAATACCTGATTGCCCAATGCTTTTTTGCTCATTCAACCCAATTGATGATAAATACCGCCCGGATTCTTGATAAGCCGGAAGATGTTGCATATTATGAAAAGCTGCTTAACAGAGTGAAAGCTGCATTTCAAAAAGAATATGTTACACCGAATGGAAGAATGGTTTCCGGAACCCAAACAGCATACACCCTGGCGCTGCAGTTTGATATGTTGCCGGAAGAACTCAGGCAGCAGGCCGCAAACCGGCTGGCGGAAAATGTAAAAAGCTATAACCATCACATTACCACCGGCTTTTTGGGAACTCCCTATTTATGCCATGTGCTTACCCGTTATGGGCATAATGATATTGCCTATAGACTTTTACTGCAGGAAACTTATCCCTCCTGGCTTTACCCGGTAAAAATGGGAGCTACAACCATCTGGGAACGCTGGGATGGACAAAAGCCCGATAGCAGCTTTCAAACCCCCACAATGAATTCTTTTAATCATTATGCATATGGGGCAATCGGAGACTGGATGTATCGTGTTATCGCAGGAATTGATACCGACAGCATCGAAACAGCTTATAAAAAAAGTGTTATAAAACCGCAGCCGGGTGGTTCCCTTACTCACGCCCGCGGCGCTTTGAAAACATATTACGGCTTACTGTCTTCATCCTGGAATCTTTCCAATAATCGTTTTGTATTGGAAGTAGAGATTCCCGTCAATACCAGTTCGCTGATCTATATTCCCAGCAATGGAACCGGAGCATAAATAACTGAAGGCGGCAAAAACCTCGACCAGGTAAAAGAACTGAAGTTTATGGGCAGGGAAGGAAATTATCTGGTGGTACAAGCCGGTTCGGGGAAGTACCGGTTTGAGTCGGTAATAAGCAAGGATTGACTTAAAATTTGAAAG
>JAEZAY010000367.1 GCA_023427575.1 Bacteroidota bacterium
GAATGGAACTGAGCGATTCGTCCTGAAAAATTTCAATCGGGAAAATAGATTCTTTTTGCCGGGTTAAATGAATCTTACCGGGCGGGCAGGCAATGCTATTGCCCATTTCATGACCCTTCCAGTCGCCAATCAGCGCTTCTTCCGATGCATTCAAGGACCAGATCAGATCGTATGTTTTGATACAGGGGGTACAGTATTGGGGAATATTGTATTGCAACACTGCACTTTCTATAATCACCATCCTTTTCGTGGTGGCATTGTAACGCCCTTTAAAAAGGATTTTTGTATACTGATCTTTATCATAGTAATTGTAGGCCCTTCCCATTAATTGATCGCCGGCATAGGTAATCTGCAATTCCAGTGAATATTCCGGGAAACAGCCACCTGCCACCTGAGTTCGTTTTCCTCTCCAGATGCCTGTTAAATTCTGACCATATGTGAGTGTGGAAAATGAAGAAACAACAAACAGAATTATAAGATAACGGGCAACAGGCATGAATGAAAATTAGCAACTTTGACCCTCTGGTCAAAAAAATTTATATAAACGGTTTAGCGCTGATCCGGATCGAACTTAAATACAACCACAGCATTCTTTTGCTCGGTGGAAGTGATCCGCACCTCATACCTTTTATCGCCGGCACGCACCACCATCAGGGAAGTATTTGGCGGAATTTCGCCCAGGTTTTCCGCTACCATCACCACTTCGTGTTCATCTTCGTCTTCATCCAGCGTGAACTTAAAACTGATAGGTTTTTCGGTAAGCCGCTGTTTGTTGATCACAAGCGCATTATTGAGATATACTGAGATGGTGTCGTTGTCGATGGTTCCGTTATCATACAAATTCACCGTAATTTCTTTCGAATTGGTATATATGGTTTTTACCAGTTCATTCGTTCTGGTTCTTAGCTCTCTGGGAACCACCTTTTTCGGGACCCTTTTTTCCGTTTTTGCTACCGTGTCGACAGGGGCAGTTTTCGGTTCTTCAACAATGGCGGGCCTGGGTGATTCTTCTTTTTTTTCTTCTACCGGCGGCGGACTGGCTTTTGTAACAGGAGCTTCTTTTTTCGGTTCGGGTTTTTTCGGCGTTACAGGAGGTTTCGGCGGATTCTTTTTAACCAGAGGCGGCTGTTTCTGCTTTTCTTTTTCGGCCTCCTGTTTCAGGATAAAAGGTTCTTTGTAAAAGTCCGAAGAGTTTACTCATCGCAACATCACCCATCCTTTTCCGCAATTGGATGAATCCTTCGTATTGGTGCTATAAAAAGTTCCTTCCAGAAATTCTTCATCGTTTACTTTGGAATATTTCAGAAAGCAGGTCATTACGCAGGCGTCTGAGCCCATGGCCATCCGCACTTCCAGAATTTTCAGCTCTTCCAGGTATACCAGTTTGGTATCGGGGTTGATGGTGCCGGTACAACTGGCCTTGCCATAAAATACGGTTGTTTTGTAAGAATAGGTAACGCCTGTAAACTTTTTTGAATTCTGATCAAGCTGCACTTCAAATTTGTATCGATCCTGATATCCGGGAATAGATAACATCTTACTGGTACCGGAACCAAAATTACCGCGCCAGATACCGCTTAGATCCTGGCCATACAATGAAGAAGAAAAAAACGCCAGTGATAATAATATTAAAAATGAACTGACACGATTCATCCTGCACAAATTAAAGATTAATGTAACTGAACCGGTAAATATCGGATCGCAATGTCTCCAAATTGTTCGTTAAATTTGCAATTCCTTATAAATTGATCTTGAATGATTAGGACTTGTAAAGGTCTTTAACAGGATTACTTCGATAAAGCTAAAAGAAATTGACTAATCGCATGATTAAAATTACACTGCCGGATGGATCGGTGAGAGAATATGATTCCGGAATTTCGGCGCTTTCCATTGCCAGATCAATCAGCGAGGGCCTTGCGCGAAAAGTGCTTGTGGCCCTGGTGAATGGCGAAGTGTGGGATGCCAGCCGGCCAATACAGCAGGATGTCAGTCTTCGCTTACTCACCTGGGAAGATACCGATGGCAAATCAACCTTCTGGCATTCTTCGGCGCACCTGATGGCAGAAGCCATCGAAGCATTATATCCCGGCGTGAAGTTTTGGGCGGGGCCCGCTTTAGACAAAGGTTTTTACTACGATATGGATCTGGGCGGTCATCAGATCACCGATGAAGATCTTCGGAAGATTGAAGTGAAAATGAATGAGCTGGCCAAACAGAACAACCTGTTCGTTCGCAAAGAAATTTCAAAACCGGAGGCGGTTAATTATTTTAATGAAAAAGGCGATGAGTACAAGCTTGACCTTTTACAGGGTTTGAAAGATGGGGAGATCACCTTTTATACCCAGGGTTCATTCACCGATCTCTGTCGCGGTCCGCATATTCCTTCCACCGCATTCATAAAAGCGATTCGCCTTACTAATGTGGCCGGCGCCTACTGGAAAGGAGATGAGAAAAACAAAATGCTGACCCGGGTGTATGGCGTTAGTTTTCCTTCGCAGAAAGAGTTGGATGAATACCTGCTGATGCTGGAGGAAGCGAAAAAAAGGGATCACCGCAAGCTGGGTAAGGAACTGGGAATTTTTACATTTGATGATGATGTGGGACCTGGTTTGCCTTTATGGATGCCAAATGGAACCATCGTAATTGAAGAACTGGAAAAGCTGGCGAAGGAAACGGAACAGGCGGCAGGATACAAGCGGGTGGTAACGCCGCATATTGCAAAAGAAAGCATGTACCTGAAAAGCGGTCATCTTCCTTACTACGAGGATAGCATGTATCCCCCCATGGAACTGGAAGGGGTGAAGTATTATCTCAAGGCAATGAACTGCCCGCACCATCATAAAATTTTTAGTGCCGAACCCAGAAGCTATAAAGAACTTCCGCTCCGGCTGGCGGAATATGGCACCTGTTACCGGTATGAGCAAAGCGGTGAACTGTTCGGACTGATGCGGGTAAGGTGTCTGCACATGAACGACGCTCATATTTACTGTTCGAAGGAGCAGTTTTATGAAGAGTTCAAAGCGGTGAATGAAATGTACCTGAAATACTTTAAAATTTTCGGGATCGACAAATATGTAATGCGTTTGAGTCTGCATGATCCGGCCAGGCTGGGTCAGAAATACATCAATGAACCAGAACTGTGGAAAGAAACCGAAACGCTGGTCAGAGATGTTCTGGTGAGAACCAATACGCCTTTTGTAGAAGTTCCGGATGAAGCGGCATTTTATGGCCCGAAAATAGATGTTCAGATCTGGAGTGCGATCGGAAGAGAGTTTACATTGGCAACCAATCAGGTCGATTTTGCACAGGGCCGGCGTTTTAACCTGGAATACACCAATTCGGAGAATCAGCCGGAAACGCCGCTCATCATTCATCGGGCGCCTTTGGGAACCCATGAACGTTTTATTGGTTTCCTGCTAGAGCATTATGCCGGAAAATTCCCGGTTTGGCTTTCGCCGCTTCAGGTGCGGATTTTGCCCATTAGTGATAAGTATCTGGAATATTCACAAAGTATTTTGCAGAAACTGAAAAATGCGGATATTCGTGCAGAAGTCGACGACCGGAGCGAAAAAATTGGTAAGAAAATCCGCGACACCGAATTGGCCCGGGTACCCTACATGCTGGTAATTGGAGAAAGAGAAATGAATGAAGCGAAAGTATCCGTGCGCAGGCAGGGTAAGGGAGACGCTGGCAGCCAGCTCGTAGATGAATTCATTTCCGAATTAAAAATGGAAATCAGAGAGAGAATTGCTTAATTATTTCATTCCCCGGTGAAATATTATTTAATAAAAAACAGGAACCGCTTTTGATCAGGGGACAAAAGCAAACATTATTATGGCATTTCCACCCAGGCAACCGCGGGGAAGTTTTAACCCGCGCTTCAGAAGAGAACAACAACAGGAACATCGGACTAACCAGATGATACGAGTTCCTCAGGTTAGACTGGTAGGTGACAATGTTGAAGTGGGTGTGTATCCAACGCAGGAGGCACTACGCATGGCCCAGGATCAGCAACTTGACCTGGTTGAAATTTCGCCACAGGCAGATCCGCCGGTATGTAAAATCATCGATTATAATAAGTTCCTTTACGAAAAGAAGAAAAAGGAAAAGGAAATGAAGGCCAAGAGTAAGTCGGCGGAAGTAAAAGAAATCCGCTTTACTCCTGGTACTGATGATCATGATTTTGACTTCAAATCCAAACATGCGGAAGCATTTCTGAAAGAAGGCAATAAAGTGAAAGCTTATGTGCAATTCAAAGGAAGGGCAATCATGTTCAAGGAAAGAGGAGAGCTACTACTGTTGAAATTTGCAGAGCGACTGGCGGAAGTGGGCCAGCCCGAAGCACTTCCTAAAATGGAGGGAAAACGGATGCTTATCATTTTTGCACCAAAGGCAAAGAAAAAATCTACCTGATATAACATCAATGACTAAACGAATAGCAAAAGCCCCCGAAGGGGCTTTTGGCTTTTAATATGGTTGCAACAAATCCAGAGTCCAATAGAAATCGGACCCGGCAGGCAAAAAAAAGGCCCGGTAAATCCGGACCTTCCCAAAAATGGGTTACGGGGTTAAACGTACGTTCTGGCCCCCATCAATTCTACAGTTTAATAAATTCTACCCGCCGGTTATTGGCCTTGCCCACCGCCGTATTATTGCCATCGGCTGGTTCCAATTCTCCTTTCCCATCGGTTTCGATCCGGGATGCATCGATCGAAAAATGTTTGACCAGGGCAGCTTTAACAGCTATCGCTCTTTTAACGGATAAATCGAGATTTTTTTTATCGTCACCATCCGAATCGGTATGTCCCACCACCTTTACTTTTACATCATTATTGCTGCTCAGAACAGAAGCAATATCTTTTAATACACCGTACGATTCGGGTTTTATTTCATCACTGTTTACATCAAATAAGATACCACGGGTTACGAATTTACCTTCTGTTAATAACTTGTTGCGCGTATCCGGCGCACCGGCGGCCAGTTTAAGATTTCCAACCACAAAATAATCTGGTTCTTTATGAAAATTGCCGGTTGAAAACAGCAGGGTATTATACGATTGCGCCGGATCGAAAGCCCGGGGCAGATCCCAGATTTTGTCCTCGTTCACATATACCCGAAGCCGCTGGTTTTGCCTCCACACCGCAACATGCGCGATGTTTTTGGTTTTACTATGGAATTGGTGCAGCTTGGTATTATTATCGACAATATGACTCGACTTGTTTGTAACCAATACCCGCGAAGCGCCATTTTTCATACTTGCGTCCAGTGGATGAAGTGTAAAATGCACGTTTGATTTTGAATTCCATCGCAATCTTCCGCTTTCCTCTACATCGGTAATGTATACGGCCAGATTTGTATTGTAATAATCAAAACCTTTGTTCACGGCCACATCAAATTCCAAAGTGAAGTTTTCGGGAAGCGATTTTATAAATTCGGGATGAAACACCCCTTTTTTGTTAATCCGTAGCCATTTTCCTTCCAGTTCATTCAGGGTAACGATCTCACCGGCTGCATCGGTATTCCACCGAAGGGGAAAATCGCCTACGGCATCGGATTCGAAATTTTCCTGCTCGATAATCTTATCGCCCGGGATGAAATCGTACCGCGAGAAGGCCTGCAAATCAGGTTTGTCTGAGGATGTTGCCGAATTAGTTCCCGCTGTTTTTTCGGTTCCCGTATTTTCAGGAGCCTGATTTTTTTCCGACTCTTTGCCGCTGGTTTTTTCCGAGGCTTTTTCCGGGGTTTTTGTTTTCGGTTTTTTATCTCCATCAACCGACTTGTCTATTTCCTTTTCAATTTTCTCAGCTACCTTGTTTTCTACTTTTCTTTCTATTCGCTTTGTTATTCGTTTTATAGCCTGTGCATAAGAACCGGAAGCGATAAAACCTACGACGATAAAAAGTAGTAATTTTTTCATAATGCAGATTAAAGCAGTGAGAAAATAGGGCCTGGACAAATTTAGCTTATTTTCTTAAACTCAACCCGGCGGTTATTGGCTTTACCCTCCGGACTGCTATTGTCCTGAATCGGTTTTGTTTCACCATACCCTTTAGCGGAAAGGCGTGATTCATCAATACCCATCTGTACAAGCTGATTCTTAACGGCATCGGCCCGCTGCTGCGACAACTTTAAGTTATACGAATCCTCGCCATCGGTATCCGTATGTCCGCCAATCTCAAAGCGCATGGAACTGTTTTCCTGCATCATTTTCGCAATTCGGTTCAATTCACCCATACTGGAAGGTTTAATAACCGATTTATTATAGTCGAAGGTGATTCCACGCGCAACAAAATTTCCTTCCGCAGTTGCTCTTTTATACAAATCCATCCCGCCTTCAGCGATCCGTAAATTTTTTATGGCAATCAATCCTTCCGAATGACATCCGTTGGGATTGAATTCAAGGGTGATATTTCTGGCATTTCCCTTAAAGGCCGGCGTATTGATGGTACGGCTTTCATTAATATACATTTTCAGCATGTTCTTATTCACGGCAATAGCAATATGATTCCAGCCGCCGCGCACGAGTTCGTCAGGTACTTCTGAACGAAAATCGCGGTATTCCGATACTTTCTGATCAGTCCACATTTTGGCCGGGGTTTCATCTCTGTATTCAGAATTTTTTTCGTCCGATTCGTCGTAAAAGTAAATATTCATCCACCACCATTTTTCCTGATACTGATCTGGAAAATAGGCATCGAATTCGATCGTAAAATGATCTGGAAGAACATCCTTTCCATCTTCACTTCCTGTGATCCGGGGAATAATATTGGAGCAGCCGAAAGACTGAATGATTTTTTCTCCTTTTATTTCGGAAACCTGTACCTGGCCTTTTGTGGTATTGAACAACGAGGGAAATTCTCCATCGGTTTCATTTTGGAGATTGTCTTCAAAAAGCACTCTTGTTCCGGGAACGAAATCATATTTCGCGTAGTTTTTGATTGGTTCGGATCCTGTGGCCCCAGAACCTTTGCCGCTTGCTCCCGCATCTTGTTCTGTTTCTTCCTGTATCTCCGGTACTTCTTCCGATTCTTCAGGCTCTTTATCTTTGTTTTTTTTATCGCCGGATTTGTTTTCCAGTTTTTCTTTGGCTTTTTCGCCCAACCGGCGGATGATTTGGGCCTGTGTGTCGCCGGCCATGGCCAAAATCAATACAATCAGAAGAAAATTCATTTTTTTCATACTTCCAGGTTTATTAAAGGTTTGAGTTTGCGCTTCAGGCAAAAGCATTCAGTCGGGCAATAATGTCCGGGATTCGTTTGGCGGCATTTGGTATTTCGATGGATATAAGCGGCTGCGGTTCAATTAAACCAACACTACGTCACTGCCCGTTCACAGGCTACTATCAGGGGATCTGATCCTGCCGGAAGAAGTTCCGGGTTGTTATTTCCTAAACCATTTCAGGTTTCATCTGCATGAATGACCTGGATTGTTTTCCATGTTTTTACGGCTGAAATTTACACGGTATACCCGGTTCAAAATAAATAATATTCAGCCGGCCTTTTGCTATTGGAATTTCAAATGTAAATTGTTTTTTTATTATAGCGATACCGATCCTCACAATCTTAAATATTATTATAACGGTTATGATCACTGCAAAAATTTCACCTGCAATTAAATGGTTGAACCTGCTGTTTGCGGCCCTCTTTATTTTTTCCGCTATAATCCAGTACAATGATCCGGACCCCGTACTCTGGATTTTACTATATGGGTATGGAGCCTTTTTATCGCTGATGGCTTTCAGAGGAAAGTTTTCGCGGCTGGCTACGGGATTGGGTCTGCTTGTTTACAGCATTTATGCCATCTATCTGTTTTTCGTAACCGAAGGAGTGGCCGACTGGCTGCAAAAACACAATGCGGCCAGCATTACCGGTTCTATGAAAGCCGAAAGCGAGTGGATTGAAAATACCCGGGAATTTTTTGGACTTTTTATTATGATTATAATTCTGGCCATCAACTATATCTATTTTCAAAAAAAACATCGCAGCAGAATCTGAGAAGATCGTACTGCGATGTGATTTAGCGGCTATTGTGAATGGTCTTAGTCTGCGCTTAGCCGTACCCGTTGAATGGCCATCATATTCGGTTCTGCCGGGTTCCTGGCTTTTGAAACCAGGTACAGGCTATGGAATTTTCCGTCTGTCACCGGCCGGATGGAAGTACTGATGATCTGGCCGTTTTGCCGGTTCTGGCTGGTTCCCGCAATCAGTTCACCGAGTTTTTCACCCTGCGGTGAATCCAGGCGAATTTCAATCTGGTAACCTTGTTCCGGCTGTTTCTGCCATCCGCCTTCTACGGTGATTCGTTTTACACCGCTCAGATCGATCGAATCGATCGAAAAGGAAGCAGTTTCGACCGGTATGATCAAAAGACTCTGGCCTTCGTAATTCATCTTCGTAATCTTTTCCAGATTTTTAAAATCATTCCCTCCGAAAGAAGGATTTCTTAAGCCTTTGCTGAATGTTCCCATTAATGGTTTCAAATTCGGACCGCCCTCATCTGTATAGGTGGCGGTTACAAAAAGTACTCCATTGTCGCGAACCGGTTTATTAAGGGTAGGAGGCAATGTGCCGGAAGCGGGCAGGCTTTTTTCGGCATCCTTATTTCCCGCCAGGGAACGTATCCAAACCGCAATCTGCCGGGCCTCCGATTCGGGAAGATCCAAATGCGCGGGCATGGCGGCTTCACCCCAAACACCGCTGCTGCCTTTGATAATTTTATTTGCCAGGTAGGATACCGCGTTCGGATCCTTCTCGTATTTTTTTGCAACTTCCGTATATGCAGGTCCGATCGATGCTTTTTGTTCCTGATGACAGGTTTTGCAATCCAGGGTCAGCATTATGTTTTTCCCGTTCATGGCCTCCGTCATAACCTGATGCCCCTGTGGCGATGCGGCACGATCAGTGCCTTCGCGATAATCGGCACTAACAATAAGGTTCGCCGGGTTTAAAGGCCCTTTATCTTCCTTATCGGTCACAGACACCGTGTAGGAAACCGGCTTGCCGGGGAAATAGAACGATTTGTTACCACCAAATTCGATCATCACCTGCGGCGCTTCATTCCCTGCATAAATATTGATCAGATCGCTGGTTGCCGTCATTTTTTCCTGATCAACCACTTCCACCGAAATCGCATAATCGCCGATCTGGTTTAGGGTATAGCTGAGCCTGGGTTCGGTTGTTTCTTCGGTAATTGTTTTACCAATTTTCCAGCGATAGGTCATCGGTTTTTTCTCGGGGTCCATGGCATCAACAGCCAGGTTTATTTGCAATGGTATGCCACCGGAATATTTGTCTGAACTGATAGAATTCACTTTTGGCGCCCGGTTTCCACCATTATAGTCAATCCGCACCAATCCGGCATCCGGGTTTTTGCTGAACCATCCGCTTCCGTATTCCAGAATATATATCTGACCATCGGGTCCTACTTCCATATCGATAGCGGAATTAAAACGCGTGTTTTGCATAAAAGGCTCCATTTTCTCAAAATCGCCGTCGGGACTCATACTTACCAGCTTGATCCAGCCTCTTATCCAGTCGTAAAAGAATAATTTCTTATTGAAATATTCCGGAAGCCGGGTTTCTTTGGGAAAATTATCGGTGTAGTAAAC